>JABDPU010000197.1 GCA_013042625.1 Flavobacteriaceae bacterium
ATGATCAGTATGAGGAATTGGCCGATGATTTGGAATTCAATAGAAATGAACGATCTCTTGGTGGATTTTTTGAGTATTCCTTTGATGATCTTGCCGATCTTACCCTGACTGCTGGTATTCGGTTTGACACCCATAATCTTCTCGGTAATTTTATTACACCACGATTTCATATGC
The DNA here is from genome assembly GCA_013042625.1 of Flavobacteriaceae bacterium. Lineage (GTDB taxonomy): Bacteria > Bacteroidota > Bacteroidia > Flavobacteriales > Flavobacteriaceae > SHLJ01. The sequence continues at coordinate 175 of JABDPU010000197.1, forward strand.
GATATACCCCCTGGGAAAAATCGGCATTGCGATTCTCCTTCGGAAGGGGAAAACGCAGCGCGAATATCTTTGCTGAAAACCAGCGATTGTTTGCCAGTTCCAGGGTGATAGATATAACGAGTTCCGGAGGTAGTATCTACGGACTCGATCCTGAAATTGCATGGAATTATGGAATTTCCTATTTACAAGGATTCAATCTTTTGGGCCGTAAAGGCGATATAATCTTTGATTTTTACCGCACCGACTTCCAGAACCAGGTGGTGGTAGATTGGGAAGATCCGCAGCGCATTCGATTCTATAATCTCGATGGGAAAAGCTTTGCAAATAGCTTCCAGGTTGAATTCAATCATAATAGTTTTGAGAATTTTGATATTCGATTAGCATATAAATATTATGATGTGGAAATCGATTTTGAAGATGGGACGAAGCAACAGCCATTGACTCCAAGGCACAGGGTATTTGCCAATGCAGAATACAAGACTTTTTTAACCGAAACTGGTGGGCAGTGGAAGTTTGATTTAACCATGAACTGGTTGGGAGAACAGCGATTTCCGTCGACCGAACTGAATCAACCCGAGTTTCAGTTAAGCGAGTTTACACCGAGCTTTGCTACCCTTAACGTTCAGGTTACTAAGGTTTTTTCTCCGAAATTTGAATTATATTTAGGAGGTGAGAATATCACTAATGTTAAACAATCCAATCCTATTGTAGCTTCAGATCAGCCGTTTTCAGATGCTTTCGACAGTACTTTTGTCTATGGCCCGATTTTTGGAAGCATGTATTACGCCGGATTGAGGTATAAACTGAATTAAAATGAAACAGATAATAATAGTACTATTCCTTTTGATCGGAGCAAATGGCTTTGCTCAGAATAAAAATGCTAAGGCCACGGTCATAGTTGATGGGGTTTGCATGATGTGTAAAGAACGAATTGAAAAGGCTTCCATAAAAACAAAGGGAGTAAAGTCTGCCGTTTGGAGTGTTGAGACACATGAGTTAAAACTCATTTTCGATGAGCGCAAAACAAACCTTGAAGTCATTCAGAACAATGTTGCCGCGGTTGGCCATGATACTGAAACGGTAAAGGCTCCGGATGAGGCCTATGATAAGATTCATAATTGCTGCAAATACAGGGATACTGAAGTTCAGAAAGAACACCAGGAAAAGAAAATCAAAAACTAAACAGTATATGAAAAGAAAACTGACCATTGTAATGGGGATGCTTTTAGCCTTAACACTCGTTACAACCTCATGTAAGGATAAAACTGAGGAAAAATCAAACACGGAGTCAAGCCTTGGCGCAGAGAAAGCTGACCTCGCTATGAATGCCGAATATCAATGTCCGATGGACTGCGAAGATGGAAAAACCTATGAAGAGCAGGGTACCTGCCCGGAATGTAAGATGGACTTGAAAAAGGTTGAAGAGGAACATAATGAGCATGAAGATGCTCATGACGATCATAGCGGGCATGACCACGATTAAATCGATAATAAAAACCGGAGTAATATGCTTCGGTTTTTTGTTTTTTACCGCTTGCAAAACCAATGACAATTTAACGGCTGTCCAAATTGTAGAACGTTCCTGTGAAGCACATGGCGGACTAAATAATTGGAAAAATATCAAAAGCCTGTCCTTTGATAAATCTACCCGCTTATATAATGCAGATGGTTCTATTGAATCGGATGTAGACCAACATCAGCTGATAACTTTTTCCCCGGGGCGAACGATCAGAATTAATAGTATTGATTCGTCAAAAATGAGTTTATTCCTGAACGAAGGAGTTGTACAAAAGCAACTCAATGGCCAGTTGGTTAATGATTCAACTGAACTGGAAAAGGCAAAGCGTGCAATGCTCGCCGCCGAATATGTGATTAAACAGCCATTCGCACTATTAGATAAGGGTGTTGAGCTCA
>JABDPU010000200.1 GCA_013042625.1 Flavobacteriaceae bacterium
TGTGTGACAAATCTTTTATTAAATGCTATTTCAATGACATCTTTACTAAAGATCTTGGCCCCGCATTGGGTGTCTTTGAAATCCATTTTTAAGATTTTCCTGATAATAAAGTTGATGGTTAAACTAATTATTTTTCGTGCAGACTCTTTTGTGATATTAGCACCCATTCTTGAGATCCTGGAACCACTTACGATTTTAAAATCTGAATTTTCAATGGTTTTAACCAAATCATCAAAGTCTGACAGATCTGTAGATAAATCGGCATCTAAAAAGCCTATATAATCAAGGTCTTCTTTTTTAGCCATATGTAACATGCCTAATCGCACAGCTTCGGCTTTGCCACCATTTTTCTCACAGTCATATACCGTTATATAGTCTTCCCTTCCTTCTTTTAAGTTTTTAAGGACTTCAAGGGTATTGTCCTTACTTCCGTCGTTTACGAAGCATAAATGATAGCCGGAGTTTTTATCTATAAAATTGATGAACTCCTCACTCATCAATCGTTCTTCCTCGTTGTAGCATGGAATGACCACACCCACACATCGTTGTTGTATCAATATATCGTCTGATGTTTTTATAACATTGTCAATCTCGGGCGCACCAATCAACCGCTTTACACGTGCGCATATTTCATTCAGACTTAATGGTTTTTTCATGTAATCATTTATTCCCAGGTTAAATCCTTCTGTAATGACATCATCATTTGTGTTCCCTGACAATACCATAATTGGTGTTTGACTGTTTTGAGCGATTCTGATATGTCTAACAATATCAAGTCCGGGAATCTCCGGCATGTTGATATCAACAATGACCAAATCGGGATTGAATGCGCTATATAAATCTATTCCTTCAACTGAACTTGTAGTTGTTTTTACGTCATAACCTAAATCAGTTAATCGCTTTTCAAGGGGAAGCAAAACTAATTGTTGATCATCTATTGCTAAAACTTTCATAATATTCGATTTTGTTTTAATTACAGTTCAAAAGTACTTTGATTGACAGGTTTAAAAATTTAATTTAGATAAAGGCGATAGTTAGTTTAGATGAATGACCTTTTTCTGTAGATGATTAAAAATTGAACCACCAAGCAATTTCTTTACTTTTACCATATCGAAATCAAATTCTTATTGGATAGAGATAAAACAAATAAATACTTAATTGCTGCAATCCTGCTGGGTTTGGCATTTCATGGCGCATCCATATTCTTTACTTTGGAAACTACCTATGATGCATTGATCCATTTGTTCTTTGCAGATCACTATGCCAATAGTTGGTTCGAGCCCTGGAACTTCAAATGGTATACCGGGTTTACAGTAATGAGTTATCCTCCATTGGTTCACCAGGCTATTGCTGTCCTTTCATTAATTGGCGGGCTGAAATTTGGACTGTTTACCGTAGCATTAATAGGGGTATTGTTATTCATAACCGGGGTTTACAGGTTTGCATTGCTCATGACCTCGAACAGAACAGTTGCCGGATATGCAGCATGTCTGGCCGTGTTTTCTTCATCCTTTGTTGAAACCCTGCACCTGTTTGGTCAACTACCAAGTATTATTGGTATTTCAGTGTTAATGCACGCATTACCCGAGATCTATTTGTGGCTGAAAACAGGACGCTACAGATACCTGATTACCTCTCTCTCCTTGATCGCTGTTACCGTAACCTCGCATCATGTCACACCGATCTTTGGGATGGTGTTCTTTATATTTCCGCTGATCGGGATGGTGATCATGGATCATTCAAGAGAAGGGGTGAAATCCATGAAGGAAGTCACTTTTAAGGTTTTCTTCAGGAGTTTTATTCAGCTCTTTAAGCGTATTGTTGCATTTGGATTTTCGTCTTTAATAATTATTGTTGGATGTATTTTACCCTACTGGATAAACTCCAAGAACAACCCAATCACTCAAGTACCCATACCACATGGTTCACGGGATAGTTTTTTAGAGATCACCTCATCCGGCCTGGTATTCTTCTTGATTCCATGGGGCGTTCTACTGATTCTTTTGCCCTATATCTTTTACCGGTATTTTAGTAAGCGTTATTTGTTCTTTGGGCTATCCATTTCCTTATTATTTGTATTAGGAACGGGTGGAACCACACCTATCCCAAGACTGTTGCTTGGGGACACGGCATTTAATATTTTGACGCTGGACCGATTTACCCTATGGGCTTCCATCATGTCATTACCCATTTTTGGGGAATTTGCCTATCGATTTGTTGAAGGTGATCTAAAGTCATTGATTCAGAAAAAATTTGGCCGAGTTTATCATCGTATTATTGGAGGCATTCTGGCCGGACTTTTTATATTCATGACCATTTTTACGATCAGTTTAGGATATTTCCGACCCTCTCAGCCTCAGAAGATTAAAATGCTGCCGATTGTGAATTTCATGAACCAGGATCAGCATGATCAATGGCGCTATTTAACTTTGGGATTTGGTGACCAAATGGCCTGGCTGGCAAGTCAAACCGGTGCACTGAGTGTTGACGGTAATTACCATTCTGCAAGACGATTGCCCGAGCTGACCACTCGACCCATTGAACGTCTGGAAAACTCCAAATTCAAAGGTGTTGCAGGTATTGGTTCCCTGCAGCAATTTCTGACCACCCCCGAAAAATATAATCTCAAGTATATATTCTCCAACGATAAATTCTATGATCCCATACTGTATTTCTGTGGCTGGCAGCGCCTGCGGCAGTTAGAGAATGGCATTATGGTTTGGGAAAAACTTAATGTACCGCCGTTATCCTCTATTCTACCCAAGGAAGATGTGGCTAAATGGCAAAAATTACTTTGGGGAATCATTCCGCTTTTAACCGTCTTAATTGCCTTTATTCTTAATATTCAAATGATTTGGCTAAGGACCTTAAGAGGTAAGGCAAGAGATCGGGTTCCTTATTTAAATTTTCAAAATAGCTATATAAAATTCAATAGAAAGCTTCTAAGAATTGGACATTTATGGACCATAATTATTGTATTGATTACCTTCTATGGCTTGTATTTATTTTATTTAAAGAATGATTCACAACGTTCACCCGAAAATGCTGTTATGGCCTATTATGATGCTCTGGATTTTAAAGAATTTGAAAAAGCTCATAGCCTGGTCAATCCTAATCGAAATATGTCCATTGATCAATTCATGTTAGAAATATCTGTGACGGACGGCCTGCTGAGTTCCTATGCTAAATTGGACGCTTTAGAGACCATTATTACAAACAAAACCGATACTTTGGTGACAGCTAAAGTCAATACAGACTGGATCACACCTCTGGAAAAGATCTCAAAAACCGATTATGTTAATCTGGTTAAATTTAAAAACAAGTGGTACCTGGAACCCGAAGATGTAGATCTTGATCTTCCCCCGGATCAATTGTATTCAGACAATTCTACCAATTATTTCAATCAGGGCCGACGACGCATCACTACAGAGCAAACACATCACGAAGATATTCTGAAACAACCCGTGCTCGAAATATTGACTGCAAAACTGGTAAAGTTCAATGGTCATTATGCTATTGTTGGAGAGGTTCAGAACATTGATAATGTTCCTGCAGACGTGGTGCTAAAAGGCAGCATTTATAATGATATGGATGAGGAACTTGCTACTTATAATGCTAAATATCATGTAAAGCACAAACTGATGCCTAAAGAGGTTAGCAGTTTCAGGATCAATTTTGAAGGAATCGCGTGGTCAGATACTAAGGATTCCATTCCTAAAACCTTTAATCCCGATGAATTTACACCTGTCACCTTTGAATCGCCTCCAACCAAATTCAATTTACAGCTAGCTGGAAATGTAACAGGTTCAGATCTCTATAAAGACATCGTTTTAAGCGATATTAATATTAATTCTGAAACTTTAGATGGAAAACTTTTCAATGCTGGGCTGGAGGAAATCACCGTGCCCCAGTTACTTGTGACTTACTACGACCTTAACAAGAATATGATCTGGGTAGATCATATGTTTTTAGAAGATGGCATCAGGCAACAACGCCAGCAATACTTTTCCTATCCACTCGTAGAAATTAACGAGTTCACTATCATTTCTGATGACATGCGTAACTGTTTTGTCAATGGACTGCCTAATGATGATATTTCAAACAAAGTGGTTCCGAAAAGAATTGAAAATCAAACGAATGATAAATTACAAAACATAGATCATCCCGATTTCGGTTTTGTCAAGATTGAAATGAATACTTATATAGGAAACCCGAATTGATGAATTATAAACTCACATACCTCTTATTATTAGGATTTTTCCTGATGGGATCTTCATTTCTGCCGCAGGAAATCGGGCAAACAAACCCCATTATCCAGCTCAATTCAGATCTGGAGTTTACTGCCGGCGATGAAATTCAATTAAAATTCAGTAGTACATCAAAAACGATCCCAAAATTATATGTTTCGAATAGCTATGGTTCAACTGTGTTGTCGGCGACAATTGAAGAGGATGCGTTGATATATGATCTTACCGGAATCATGGGCAACAAATCGGGAATCGTCAATTGGAGTTTCATAGATTCGGAAACAGAGCTTTCAGGTTATTTTTATATTAAGCCCAAAGCAACAGTAAAAAGTCTGGAATCATATTTGGGACCACCGAGTATTCAGGCAGGTGGGACAGATTTTGCTATGATGGTAATCATTCCAACCGACGAATTAGACAACCCGCTTCAGGATAGCACCCTGGTTACGATCAATAACCAATTCAGGGTCTCGGAAGACTCTTCAGAAGTACCGACTCGAAATTTCCTGGCCTATAAGAACATCTATTCTCCGGAACGAACCGGTCGTATCCTTATCGGTTCAGAGAGCTTAGGTGTTACTTCTAAAGAATTTGATCTTAATGTGTTGGCATCACTTCCTGCTAATTTTTCGATTTCAGAACGGCGTAATCATATGTATGCAGATGGCAATCAGATAGTTACCCTGACGACCTCTGAAATCCTGGATGATTTTGGAAATGTAGTTGAGGATGGCACATTTGTAGAATTCTTCATTAGTACAATTAACGGGGGAATTTTGAAGACCTCGGGGGCAACCATTAACGGCATTGCCACTGCACAAATAATCCATCCGGATCAGGCCGATGAATGGACCGTAAAGGCCTTTGTTAAGGGTATGGCCGAAAGTAATTCAATCAGTTTTGTTTTTCAGCAACTTTTTAATGATTTCGAAGTTTCATTTTCTGAGGATAACAGGACAATAGTGGTCGGGCCCCTGAAGAGTTTTATGGATCAATTGATTCCCGATGGGTTTGATGTAGACCTGGCTGTGTTTAATGGTGAAGAACAAATCCAGACCATAAATAAGCAGACGCTTTCAGGTGAGGCCAGTTTTAAACTCAATCCTGATATTTTTCCAGAAGGTAATTACATGATCAAGATCAAAACAGCAGGAGTTGAAAAAATCTATAAATCCAGGCCATTATGGTAAACACAAATAAAGCCATATTGCGTGTTGTTCTGGTGTTGTCATACATCGTGCTGATTGGTCTTGTGGTATTTGGTATCAGTGCGCTCTTCAGCTATTTGAATACAGGTGCCGATCGCAGTAATATGTTGCATACTGAGGTTAAAAAAATCGATCAGTATTTACCTGATATTGAGTGGTCTGAGCTAAACAACCTGGGCAGAGAAATAAGTCAGACTACATTAAATGAATTGGAAAACGATTACCTGGATGCCTGGTATGTTAAACATGTGGCATTTATGACCAATATTGAAACAGGTATTGACGATTACTACACGGAAAGTGCACGAGAGAATATTTTCAATATCATCGCGCTGAATAAGGCTGATAGTATATCGATTGAAGGGACAACATTGAGCCATCAGCCAACTTTGGAATTCTACAGTGAAGATGGTCAACTGGCTGTTATTACTGACCGGAATGTTCTCGAATTCAAGCGAATTTACGAAGCAGATAAAATGGTTCTTGAAACACGTGAAGTTTCAACCTATAAGGTTTTAATGCTTCTTGAAGACGGCTTTTGGCGGATTAGACATATGGTAAAAGAAGAGGTGGCGCCTTACAAGGATGAAATCGATACGGTTAAACTATCAGGGGAGATAAAGGGTATTAACTATTACCCTCAAGGCTCACCTTGGGACCTTTTTGGAGACTATTTTGATGAATCCGTTATTTCCGATGATTTTAAATTGATAAAGGCTTCCGGTTTGAATTCGGTCAGAGTTTTTATTCCCTATGAAGATTTTGGAAAAGCGAATGTGAAAAAAGAAAAACTGAATAAGCTTAAACTTCTTTTAGACTTGGCACTTATACATGATCTTAAGGTCATTTTGACCCTTTTTGATTTCTATGGCGACTATTCGGTTTTGGACTGGACCTTGAACAGAGAGCATGCCCGAACCATAGTTTCTGAGTTTAAAGATCATGAAGCTATTATGGCCTGGGACTTAAAGAACGAACCCAATTTGGATTTTGACTCAAGAGGGCGGGAAAACGTCATGGCATGGCTGGAGACAATGATCGATCTTGTTAAATCGGTTGATGAGATCCACCCTGTAACCATTGGATGGTCAAATGCTGGGTCAGCCCCCTTATTAAAGGAAAACGTTGACTTTGTATCTTTTCATTATTATGACGATATCGATAAAATAGGGGAGACCTATACCAATCTTAAAACGTCTATAGAAAAACCTGTAGCAATTACCGAATTTGGCTTATCATCATACAGGGGTTTATGGAATCCGTTTGGCCATTCAGAAACAACTCAGGCAGAGTATCATAAGATTGCCCAGGAACAGTTCAAAAATCTCGAAATACCATATATGTCATGGACACTTTATGACTTTGAAGACATACCAAGGGAAGTCGTAGGCCGACTTCCCTGGCGTAAAAATGCTCAAAAGCAATTTGGATTTATCAATGTTGATGGAGGCAAAAAGGAGTCTTTTAATTATATCTCTAAAGATTGATGCTTGGTACTTCCACAGATTCTGTATTCATTCTCGAATTGATGATTGCATTGAATGTATTGATGTACATCTGCGCGATCTCACTCATGGGATGTGCTGTTGCAGCTTTATAATTTAATTGTCCCAACTCCATACGATATTCATCATTCGTTACAATGTTCTCTATAGCATGAGCCAGGCTGTCTACGCTCATCGGTTCAAAGAATTCACCTCTATAGCCCTCGTCCTGGACCAATAAAGCTAAATCACCAAGATCTGGCATCACAACCGCTTTCCCATAACTTCCTGCCTGGTGCAATACACCCGAACTACCGGTTGTGGAGGTATAAGGGAATACGACTACAGCACTTTCATTGAATAAAGTTGGTACTTCATGCTCTTCAACATAACCTGTAAAACGTACTTGTGGCACATTTTTATAATCTTCCTGAACCTGAGCCAGGTATCCTGGCACATTCGGATTATCGGTTCCTGCAATAACAACTTCCAGATCAAGGCCTGTGGTTTGTCTGACTTTTACAACCGCTTCAATCATGGATTCCACCTTCTTGTAGGTTCCAAATTTACCAAAGGTCATGATCTGCATAGGAGATGTTGGTACCTTATAATCGGGTTCTTCTGGTATTTCAAAAGTTCCGTGAGGAATCAGCTTAACATTATTGGCGTTGTACTTATCTTCGAGGATAGTCACATATTTCTGCATGGTCACTGCAACCGTATCAGCTTGCAGGATCAGTCGGGTTAGTGTTGAGCCTATGAAACCATAGATCTTCTGCATAAACTTGTTAGAAGTGAAACCTGCACTGCCTAGATCAACTTCCTCCAGGATGTTGTGAAGCAATACGATATTTGGAATTCGCTTCAACTTACAAACCAGTGGTAACATTAATCCTAAAGCTGCTGCTATTTTCTTATCACCAAACTTCATGAACTGTAAATTGAATAATACAGCATCCGGTTTGGTTTTATTTAAAGCATGGGTCACACTGAAAATGTTTTTGTAGCTGTTAAACGACCAACATTCTTTTATACTGATCTTACAACCAGCTTCTTCAAACTGAATGTCCTTGCCTTCTTCAGTTCTGTCGGTTAAGAGTATTAGCTCTGTAATTTCCTCTTTGAGCCTGAAGTGCTTTACCAAATGATAAGCATATTCGTTCAAGGTAACTTTGCTTGGTGGATATGCGGTAACTATTGCTAATTTCATAACTTATAATATTTACTGTGTTTTTATTCTTGGTACAAATTTGCTTTATAAAACCGACTTAAATCACTGTATTTAGACGGGCTGCCGTTTACTGTAGATGAATGGCACAAAGCTTTAGATTTAACATTTAGCTCTAATCGCTTTATTATTGGATCCCGTATCTACAATGAAGAATATCACTTGGATAATCAAAAGCAATACCATAGCAATGATCTGCATGTGAACCACTTCTTCAAGGCTCGAGTGAAAGAAAATGACCAGGCCCATCTGTAGCATCCCGAACACACCTGAAATGATCACCGGGATATATCTGCCTAATGATAAATAGTAGTAGGCAAAAATATTTGAGATCGCAAATAGACCTGTAGCCAATGCGTATTTCCATAGTAAAGGCGCCATGGCTAAATAGCTGTCGCCAAATAATAATCTGATGGCTAATTCCGGAAATAAGGCACAGCCAAAAATTATTAGCGAGGCGATTACTGAAATGTAACCGACGTACTTAAATAATATAGGGGCAGTTGATTTACCTTCCTTTTTAAGCTGAACAACCGTAGGTAATAAAAGCATGACAAACATCCAGGCTATAAAGTATACGATGCGACCAATTAACGCCAGGGATGCATAAAGTCCGGCTTCATAGGAATCGAAATAATGTTTTACCAATAGAATATCGCTATTGTTTATTATGATCTGTGTCAGCTCATAAAAGGCAGTAATAATGAAAAAACTTTTGACCTGTTTTGACTTTACGCTGTCCATCACCAAAGTCGAATTGAAACTGATATTCTTGAATTTGAATGGAATTAAACCAAAACCGAAAGAGAATAAAATCCCCAATGCGATAACTACAGACGACTGGATTTTAAATAAAAAGATCAAACCTAAGGTTATGATTAACCTGCTTAACATTTCAGCCTGGTAAGTCATTGATAAGGATTTGAACTCTTTGTTCCCCTGAAATACTCCTCGGTTGACACTCATTATGAAGTACAAAGGAACTCCAATGCCAAAAATGGTAAACATGCTCGATGAGGTGGTGTTAAATATTTGCTGCAATTGACTGGCAAAAACCACGATTGACGCACCCAAACCAAATCCGACTAAAGATGCATTCTTATATACTTTTGAGATGAAACTCCTAAATATTTCATTGTCAAAGACCACTGAGAATTTTGCGGTTACTAATTGAAAGGTCATCGCTACAAATGACAGCACCAATAAAAATGTAATCAGCACGGCAGCATCTGCAAATAATTCAGGACCTAGTAGTCTTCCGAGAATAAGATTATAAAAATAGTTCCCCCCGTTTACTACCAAAACGCTTAACATAAAGAGTTGCTCCGGACTTAACTTTTTTGATTTTAATATTGAAATCGCTTGCATCTTGTTTTGGTTTTATTCTGGATGATTAAAAATTATGCTACTTTAGAACTTCTGAATTCATCGTAAATATCCTTGCTTCCAATTCCAATTATGTGAAAAGGTTTATTCCAGGATTGAGCGTCGTTATAAATCGACTGCAATGCTCTAATACCACTGGCATCGATTTCAGTAACTTTATTAATGTCGATTGTTAATCCCTTAGAAGAATTAAGGGTTATGGTAAAATGAGTTTTAAAATAACCTGCAGTGGTAGCGTTAATTTGCCCTGCTACTTCAAAAATTTTTTCCTTTCGTGTTATGGTAAGTGCCATATTTATTGTTTTGAATTATTATGATTTGTTTCTGGTGCAAATATCACTTAGTTAACTATCAATTTCGGCTGAATTTCGACGGATAGCCAGTTGCTGTAGATGAATGAACCACAAATAGTACTTAAATTGCAGCATATATCACAAGCATTGATTATGATCTTAAAATGGTTTATTAATATTCTCTTTGCCTTTGCAGTTTTCAGCATAAGTGCACAAAACATGCAACCCGGATTTACCTACCTTGAAACCGGCAAGTACCCCGAGGCCAAATCTTTTTTTGAATCGATTCTGAAGGATTATCCAGAGAATAAAACTGCTCGGTTATGTTATGGACGGGCAATTGGTCTGGGTGGAAATTCCGAAAAAGCGAAACAGCTATTTTTAGATTTGCTCGAAGATCATCCTGACGATTTTGAAGTAAAACTCAACTATGGAGAATCTTTGCTTTGGAATCAAAACTTCATCGATGCTAAACCCTACTTCAGGCAATTAATAGAAGCAGATCCAAATAGTTTTCCTGCACTGCTAAGTTATGCTAACACCCTATCTAATTTAAAAGAGTATGAAGATGCTTTATTATATGTTGATAAGGCCCTGGACCTATCTCCCGGAAATGCAAATGCCCTGAATTCGAAAAAATACATGTATTTGGGTTTTGCATATCAAAAACAACAGGCACAACAGTATGATGAAGCTGAATCTCTTTTAAAAGAAAACCTGAAGCTTTTCAATAACGATAAAGACACCCTTCTCAATCTGGCTAACTTGTATTTAATCGCTGACAGAAAAAAGGATGCGAAGGCCGTTTACCATTTACTAGGAGAAAATCCTGAGAACAAATTGATTGCCTTAAATGGCCTGGCTCTGGTGTCGCACCTGGATGGAAAAGAAAAAGAAGCCTTAAAAATTAGTACTGAGGCGTTCGATCAACTGGGAAGTACAACAGCCCAAGAATTGGTAAAAGCGACCACAGAGCGCTATATACAAGCTTTGATATGGAATAAAAAATATAAACCGGCCGAAGAGTTAATCGATGGTTTAAGGCAGGAAAAACCAAACGAAAATTGGGTCTTAGCTTTAAGAGCCACCTTAAACATCTATAAGAGCAACTTTAAAAACAGCCTTTCAGATTATAACAATATATTGAGGAATGACAGCACTTCTTTTGATGGTAATTTGGGTAAGGCCAATACCCTTAAAGCCCTTGGACGATTTAAAGAGGCCTATATATCAGCAGAAAACACTTTGAGTTATTATACCAATCAGAAAGATGCTAAAAAATTCATCAAAGAGCTCAATAGTGGTTTTACTCCATTTATAGAATCCAAAACTCTTTACAGTTTTGATAATGGGGATAATGAAGCTTATGCGATACAGAATAATATCAATTTCCCGCTTTCCACTAAATTCAAGATCCTGGCTAATTACAATTACAGGACAACATCCAATAAAGTTACTGATGCGAAAGCAACCTCCAATGATTTCTCCCTGGGTTTGAATTATATGTTTTTGCCACAGATTACATTTAAAGGTATTGCCGGCCTGACTTCGGTCGATACGAATACCGATGCATTCACCAACCTGCTCACCGATATTTCTGTTAATATCAGATCCTTTAAACTTCAGGTTTTAGATGTAGGTTACCAGCGGAAAACTGAAAATTTCAATGCTGCCCTGCTGGAACGGGAATTGATTCAAAACAGTTATTATCTTAATTACAATCTAAGTACTAACTTTAAACTGGGTTGGTTTACTCAATACATTTTCACCTCACAGAGCGATGATAACACCAGAAACCTGTTTTTTACCTCTCTATACTATAATTTTTTGAGTGATCCTTCGCTAAAAGCTGGTATAAATTACCAGCATATCGCCTTCAAGGACCAGGTTCCTGTCATTTATTTTAGTCCGAAACGATTTAACGTGGTCGAAGTTTTTGTCGATCTTTTAAAAAATCAAAATTCTAAATGGATGTATAGTCTTAATGCTGCTGCCGGATTGCAATTCATCGAGGATAATGAGGCCCAAAATACGTTTAGGTTTCAGGGGAAATTGGGTCATACTTTTTCAAATCGATTTATGGCAAATATTTATGGGCAATATAGTGACATTGCTTCTACAACAGCAGCCGGTTTTAATTATACCGAACTGGGTATTCAGTTAAGATGGTATCTGTTTAAAAAACCAGTATTTCGATAGTTCAGAGATGTTCACGAGGATTTTAAAAAAAGAAAAAGGCAAAAGATTTCTCCTTTGCCTTTTAGAGTCGCTATTAATCAAATTACCTGACCAATAACTTCAAGGGATAATAATTAGTTCGTCTGCTGGTAATTTTGCAGAAGTATAACCCGGGACTCAGGCTTCCTCTATTCAATTTAAGTTCGTTTTTACCTGAGGTCGATTCAAATTTTATTTGATTCACTATCTGGCCTAATTGATCGTAAACTACAAATGTCATAGTTTCCTTCTGATCTGCAGAAAAGACAATAGTTGTGTGAGATTGCATTGGGTTAGGATATGCCGAAAGCATTATTTTGTTGGAATCGAACTCATCAATTGACAGAGTTTCAGTTTGTGAGAAACGCACATCTTGTAATTCCATTTCCTTAGTGGTAATTGTCCCATCCTGGCTTGCCATGGTAAAAACTATTGTGACCAGATCATCAAGCTCGAGTTCAGACCCTAATGAGGAGTTAAATTCAGTAAATGGAATTTCAAAGTTTTGAAAGTCATCTGTTAAATTAACATTGGTTTTATACTGTTCTTCCCAGTTGTTCAGACTTTTTTTGATAAAGGCTATTTCCAGGTTTCCGGTACCTTTTGCACGTAATTTAAAACTGTTGTAATCGGTGAGGTCAACCGCATCAAATCGTGGCGTAAGTGCCCTGTATGCCGCAAAATATGTACTGGTTGTGGCATTCAGTGATACATTTCTTTCTATCGGAAAATCAATACTGTCAAATCCATCACTGTTTGTTGAAACCACATAAGTATTTATCGTGGTACTTTGCTGGGAATCGTCTATTCCCCACGGACCATCAGACATGAATATATCATCAGGTGTATTGATTCCGTCGCCTATTCTAAAACCGATATCAAAAAGATTTCCTGTTGGAACTTCTAAGTTCGTAATGTAATTTTGATTCAGGCTAAGGTTAGATGATATATAGTTAAAATTACTCGTTTCTGTTTCTCTGAATCCTGCATCAAAGTTTACATTATCGGTTGCATTGGTGTTGATAATTTGAAGATCTAATGAACCATTTATATACTTTCCTTTCCTGACAAAAACAGTTGGTGGTGTTGAAATGCTATAAGCGGAAATTGGTTTTTCTGTGTTTATCAACTGTAACACCTCTTCCGCAAGAAGATATAGATCGTCAATTGAATCTGACCAGATCTGAAAATTATAAAAGGTCACGTTTTCTTCATATAAATCTAAATTCCAATGACTTTCAATTGCAAAATTCGATTCGTTATTTTCAGTTTTGGCCGATAAGCTCAAGACATACTCATAGGATCCATCAATATTTTTAATGATTGACTTAATAAATGATTGCTGGTTGATATCTATGGTCGAAACTGAGATTAACTCCGCTCCGAGCAACCTGTCACAGATATATTTGGTATGCTCATAAACACCATTTTCTGTTTTCAGGGCTAAAATTGATGCCACAGACTGGTTATTCTCCATATAATCCACTGAGTAAACTTCGGTCGCATTGGTTATGCTTATTAAATCTGTGGGAGTAGACTCAACTGCATAATCCTCGCCAATAGTATTTATGGGGATAAAATCCTGTAATTGGATGCCATTAGTGGAATTTCTGACAGTATTTAAGCTTTCTTCAGATACCCTGGTGGCTGATTTCTGATCGAATTTATAACTATTCTTCGCACGATTAAAATTTCGTTTGTTAATCGCTTCCGATAATCGGCCATTACTTTCCAAACCGCCATCATTTGCAGAAGTTGGCTGGGCGATGACATCACAATTTCCAAATCCTGAACAGGATGGATCCTGACAATCGATCAGGCCATCTCCGTCGTCATCAATTCCATTATCACAAATCTCCTGCGATACAGGAGCGGTCGGACAACGAGCACCGTCATTACTGGAGCTAGACGGACCAAAGGCAAATAAATTTGAGTTCATTGTTGTTGTACCATCCAGATCCTGAACACTTTGTATGACGTAAATAGTTCCTGTTTGATTAGCAGACACGTAAAACCGTCCTGATGCATCAAAATAAACCGCACCGTAGGTGTAACTTAATCCGGATAAAATTGGTACTTCACCCAAATTTTCGACACTACTTGTTGTTGGATCGATTCGATATAAGCGGTTCGTGTTTTTCTCAACGGTATATAATTGACCATCAACCGCGTTAAATGCCCAATCGTGCACATTGATATTCTGTGATAGATTTTCTGTTGAAATATGTTGGGTATAGTTTTCTGAAGCTGGATCGAGATCTATTTTGTAATAGGTTGTTCCTCCTCCTTTAAGATAGTAGACTCCATTGGCGTTGACATCACCAACATACCTGTTGTTAGTTGGTAATTCGTCAATATAAAAGATGGTGGTCTCAAAATTATTTCCAATTCTGACAATTGATTTTTGAGGTGAAGTTAAAGAACCCCATAAATAACCATCAGCAGGGTTGTAGGCTGCCGCGTTAATATTTCCCTCTGTTACATCAGACGCAACAACATATGAATTCCCTGAAGCAAGATCGATGGAATAGACATCGTTAAACTGGAACAGGTAGGCACTGTAACTGCAATTAAAAGGTGCATCCTGGGCAGTTGCGCTTTGGAAACTCAATATAAATCCAATAAATAATATTTGGAATTTTAAGGTGTAGAATTCTAAGTTCATCTCTTTCTGTTTCTTTAATTCAAAACAAAAATATTACCTCAATTCTCGTGTTTTTTTAGTTTTCGCCTGATTAGCTTTATATGAAGGTAAAATGCAATTTAATGTAGACGAATTGTATTTAAAGTAAATTTAAGCGTTTCATGAGTTTCGGAAGGTTGATATGGTATAGAGGAATGAAATCATTTTTGATAAGCCGTGGGTTTTTATTACACCGAACCATGCATTCAGTTAAGATGGTACTTATCTAAAAAGTACCTGTTTCTATAAAATACAAAAGGTAAAGAAGTTCTTCCTTTACCTTTTTGTCCCATTATCTAATGATAAAAACTTAAATACTTAAAGTAATTTAACGATGTAAAGATTCTGATTTTTGCAATATTCCCGGAAATTATTCTTCGATTGAGCATCTACAACCGACCATTTGCAGCTAAGTTTAGCTGAATGAAATATTCAATCCTCTAAAGTAGATTTAATCTTCTCATTAATTCAGGTCGGTTGGAACGGCTTACAGGAATCACATCTTTTTTAATAAGTACGCTGTTATCCTCTATATCGATGATCTTCGAAACGTTTATAATATATGATCGATGAACCTTTAGAAATAGATCTGAAGGTAACTTATCCTCAATTTTTTTTAGGGTTGAATGCACGGTGTAATTCTTATCTTCGGTTTTGACCTGGATATAGTCACCCTTGGCTTCAACCAGATAGATACTTGGTATATCGATTTTGATAAGCCGTCGGTCAATATTGATATAAAGTTCTTTATTAGTTGCCTCTTTTTCTTCAGAAGGTTCCGCCAATTGCTCATTCAATCTGGCCTCGGCCTTTTTAACAGCCTTTTCGAAACGCGGCAATTCAACCGGTTTAACAAGATAGTCTACAATACAATCGTATTCGAAAGCCTCGATGGCAAAATTCCGATCGGAGGTGGTAAGAATGATCTGAGGGGGGTTTTTTAGCGTCTGGATAAAATCAAAGCCAGTAAAATCAGGCATATGAATGTCCAGGAAGATCAGGTCTACGTCTTGTTGATTCAAAAATTTCATTGCCTGGATAGCATTCGGGAATTCTTCAATCACGTTCAGCTCACTCAACTGATTGCACAGCTGCTGAATGATCATCCTTGCCGAAGCTTCATCATCAATTATAATACAATTCATAACATGTTTCTATCTAAATAGTTTCAAGAAAGGCCGAAATATGATTTAAAACCTCATCAAATTCACCTTTGCGGCTTGGATCTTCATTTTTGAGATCGTTTTCAAATTCATCTGCCAGAAAGTAACTTCTTTCAAGTCCCAAAATACTAATTTTATGCTTAAGTTTATGGACATTCTGTGCAGCTTCCTGATAGTTGTTTTGACTGATGTTCTCTTTAAAGGCTTCGCATTCAATTGGAAACTCCATCTTAATTACAGAAATCAATTTATCCTCAAAGTCTGAGTCGCCGCCTGAAAGTTTTTTAATATAATTCAGATTTGGTGCCTCCATAGGTTTTATTTTTTAATGGTAAAGTAGAAAGTGGTGCCTTTTCCTAATTCAGACTCCAACCAAATATCACCGTGATACAGGTCTATGATCTTTTTAACAATAGATAATCCAACACCTGTTGATTGTTTAGAGACATTCAGAGCCTGAAAGACCTCAAATATCTTATCATAATACTTCTTATCAATTCCAATGCCATTGTCAGACACCGAGAACTGATAATGTGTTTTCCTGTCCTTGACATCAATGATTACCTTCCCCTTCTCCTTGTCGTTGTATTTAATCGCATTGCTAATTAAATTCTGAAATAGTTGACTAAATCTTGTAGGATCACCATTAACAACGGGCAGTTTGGTTTTGATTGAAATGTCCATATGATCCGGAAGGTGTAAATTTGATAAAACCTCCTTGATCAAATCATTCAGATCCACGGGAATAAACTCCGAAGTCGTGTTTGTTACACTTGAATATTCGAGCACATCAGAGATCAATTTTTCCATGTTTTCTAAAGTTGACTCAATCATAACGATATTGTTCAAACTGTTTTCATCGAGCTTATCCATATTATCTTCCCTGAGCCAATGCACTAAAGCATAAAGACTTCGCAGCGGAGATTTAAGGTCGTGCGAGACCACATGGGCATATTCCTGCAATTCGACGTTACTGCGTTCAAGGGCCGTGAGCAATTGTTTGTTTTTCTCTTCAATTTTTCGATTTTCAGACAAGCTAATGGCCATTTCTAATTGCATGGCGACCAATCTGGAAATATTGACTAAAGTTACCAAGTGATTTTTCGTATAAAATCCTTTGTCTTTATGTTCTGAATCTATTACACCAATCACTTTGTTGTCCTTCGAAATAATGGGAACGG
>JABDPU010000201.1 GCA_013042625.1 Flavobacteriaceae bacterium
ATAATCATTAAAGGCTGTTCCCAGAAACCTGTTCCGGAGAATGCATATATTCATCTTATTTCGCGGCTGGAAGGAGTGGCTCGATCTATTCAATATGGTGAAGCCTGTTCATCGGTGCCTTTATATAAAAAATCTAAAATTAAATGAACGATAAAGGTGACCTCCACCTTAAAATTGTGTCTAAAAAATCAATAATAAACCATTAATAACTAACGGACTCATTTAAATCTACCCCTGAGTCCCATTAAATTTTTGAAATGAAGAAATTATTTATTCTTATGATTACACTTGGTTTGGCATATTCAGGATTTGCCCAAACCGAAGAGGAACTCAAAGCACAGAAAGCTGAGAAGCAAGCACAAATCGATGCGCTGCAAGCTGAAGCCAATGATATTCAAGCACAGATCGATGCCCTTCCGGGTTGGGAAACTGGCGCATTTGGAACCATAGGTGCTAATATTTCAGGTTATAATAACTGGTTTGCTCGCGGTGCCGTGAACAATTCCGCAGGAAACATCGGTATCACCTTTAACGGTTTTGCAAATTTAGATCGCGAAAAAGATTTCTGGAACAATGCCTTGAATGTAAATATCGGATGGATTAAAAACGACAATAAGGATATCGACACCGATAGCGATTCTTTCGATCCTTCAAATGATGTTTTCAGCCTCACATCCCTTTACGGAAGAAAACTCAGTCCGAAATTTGCGATTTCTGCTCTTGGAGAATACCGGACTACACTTCTTGATAACTTTAACGACCCGGGTTATCTTGACCTTGGTGCAGGTGCCACCTGGTTACCGATTGAGAATATGGTGGTATCTATCAATCCACTGAATTACAACTTTGTTTTCAGTGACATGGATGCGGTTTTCGAATCTTCCATGGGTGCTAAAATCCTTGTGGATTATACTAAGCAGGTCCTTGGAGGCGTGAATTTCAAATCGAATTTCTCAACATTCCAGAGTTATAAGTCTGGCGATCTTTCAAGCTGGACATGGGTCAACTCTTTTGGTTATACCCTTTGGAAAGGAATTGGTCTTGGATTTGAATTCGGAATGCGTCAAAACAAACAGGAAGCTTTGGGTTATGCCCTTAGTCAAGTTGATATGATGAACCCTCCGTCCACATTACCGGATTTCGACAATGTCGATAACGACTTACAAACATACTGGTTGTTCGGATTGAACTATTCATTTTAGAAATCAATCAGCATAAAACCAAAACGCGCTCTTTCCAGGGTGCGTTTTTTTATGCCATGTTTTCATCATAATCGGGATAGAGAAAATTATTATAGGGGAAGCGTGTAACGTGAATTTCTCTGACTGCCTGGTAAACCACCTTTCTGAATTCTTCGAGGTTTTCCTTATTCAATGCCGAGATGAACAATGAGGTATGCCTTTCTGCCATCCAGGTTCGTTTCCACTCATCCAGAGAATAATGACGTTTTGTTCGTGCGATCATAAGATCGCTTTCATCAAATTCTTCTGGTACATAAGCATCGATCTTATTAAACACCATAATGGTCGGCTTACCCTCCGAATCGATTTCTGATAATATGGAGTTGACAGATTCGATATGTTCTTCGAAATTAGGGTGTGAAATATCAACAACATGAAGCAAGAGGTCGGCTTCTCTTACCTCATCCAGTGTACTTTTGAACGACTCAACAAGCTGAGTTGGCAGCTTACGAATAAAACCAACCGTATCACTTACTAGGAAAGGAAGGTTTTTAATGACTACTTTCCTCACGGTGGTATCCAGGGTGGCGAATAATTTATTTTCGGCAAATACACTGGATTTGCTGATCACGTTCATAAGTGTTGATTTGCCAACATTTGTATAACCTACAAGTGCCACTCGAACAAGTTTACCTCTGTTACCTCGCTGAACCGCCATCTGCTTATCGATTTTGGCAATTTTTTCTTTCAGTAAGGATATTTTATCACGTACAATCCTTCTGTCAGTCTCGATCTCCGTTTCACCCGGACCGCGCATTCCAATACCACCTTTTTGCCGTTCGAGGTGCGTCCACATACCTTTCAGCCTGGGCAGCAGATATTGACATTGTGCCAACTCCACCTGAGTCCTGGCATAACTGGTTTTAGCCCTTTGAGCAAAAATGTCAAGAATAAGATTGGTTCGATCTAACACCTTACAATCAAGAATCTTGCTGATATTTCGCTCTTGTGCCGGACTCAGTTCATCATCGAAAATAACAGTGGAAATTTCATTGGATTTAACATATTCCTCAACCTCGTTAATCTTCCCTTTGCCAATAAAGGTTTTCGGATTGGGCATTTCCAATTTCTGAGTATATCGTTTTACCACCTTCCCTCCTGCAGTATAGGTGAGAAATTCCAGTTCATCCAGATATTCCTTCGATTTTTCATTATCCTGATCCTTGGTAATGATCCCTACAAGAACTACGGATTCAATGGCTATGCTTTTTTTCTCAATCATAGAATTAGGCTGAGGTACAAAGTTACGAATTGCATTCTTGTTGAATCTTGTGTTTTTTAATCCAATTTCGAAATATGTTTTAGTACTTTAGGCCCCGATATGGTTCGATATAAAGGCAGAAAGAAAAAAGATTTCAAAGATTATTATGCCGTTGCATTCTATAACCTTGAGAATTTGTTTGATACCTTTGATGATATGCATACTGCTGACGAGGATTTTCTTCCGGAATCAGACCGCAAATGGACACTTAAACGTTACCATAAAAAGTTAAGAAAGCTAGGATATACCATTGCCCAGATCGGGGCTAAATCCACTGGTAAAAGTCCAATTTTTGTTGGGCTGGCAGAGGTTGAAAATGAGCAGGTTGTTGACGATCTGTTACAGTCAAAATTTCTGAGGAATCTTTCCTATGATTATGTGCATTACGATTCGCCGGATGAAAGGGGAATCGACACAGCCTTTATATATGACACTAACTTTTTCAAGCTGGATCATTCCGAAATTTTTTCTCTCGAATTATTCAATGATGACGGGAGTCGTGATCATACAAGGGATATTCTGTATGTGAACGGGCAATTAGATGAAGAGACCATACACATTCTTGTTAATCACTGGCCCTCGAGGCGCGAAGGACAAGAAGAATCTGATCCCAAGAGGCTAATCGCCTCCAATAAACTGATAGAAATTATCGGTTCAATAGTGGATGATGACGCCAATGCGAAAATTTTGATCATGGGAGATTTCAATGATGATCCACAGTGTAAGAGCGTGAAACAACTGGTGCATTACCACGATCTATATAACCCGATGGAATCCCTGATGTCATATCATAGAGGTAGCCTTAATCATAAATTCAAATGGAACCTGTTCGATCAGATTTTATTTTCAACGAATTTCTTCGAATACAGTCCTGGCAAGTTCAGTTTTTCAAGGGCCGATATTTTTGATCGCCAATTTCTGAAACAATTTAAAGGGAAGTATAAGGGTAATCCATTCCGCACATATGTAGGTAAAAAATACAAAGGTGGTTATAGCGATCATTTTCCAGTCTATTTATTACTCAAAAAATCGAGCTAGAGCCCTGTAAATAAGCTGTTTTGTTCTTCCCCATTAATCGATGATAATTGCCGTTTATCTATTAAAGGATTGTTAATTAATCGTACAATCCCATTTTTTCTATCTTGCTGTTTCATACACTCCGAATAACAAAAACTAACACATTCAACAATATGAAAAAGGTTACTTTACTCCTTGCTTTTCTTCTAATTTCGTTTGTGTCGTTCTCTCAAGTTATCAACCAACCAGCTAACTGGCCCAATGCCAGTTGGACCACTTCAGGTGCGTATAATGTAGCTGGTTTATTAGGCGATCCTTCAGTTGATAATTCTTTTGCTTTTGATGACGATGCAGCTGGAAGCACCTCTGATGATGATATCGCTTCGGAATCGCCAGTAATCGATTTGACACCAGCATCAACCGCCGGTGAAAACCAGATTACAATTTCAGGCGATTATACCCATCGTGACATTGGTGGATCATTGTCCATTCAGTGGTGGGATGCAGATAATACCACATGGGTTCCTTTACTGGAAATGGAAGGCACCTCTTTTGCTAATGACTATCAAACCTGTAGTAACCTGGTATCGTTTGAAACCGGGTTTGATATTTCAGGTTTTACAGCCACCCAGTTGTCTGGTTTTAAATACCGTTATTCCTATGATGATGCCGACGGATGGCAGTGGGGGTGGTGTATACAGAATTCAATAGTCACTTCAGCTTTGGCCTCACCACCGAACTGCGATGCAGTGGTTACGGCTCCAACCGATGGTGAAACTGCAGTAAGTATAGACCCTGTAATTACATGGGATCCTGCAACAGGCTTCCCCGATGGTTACCTCGTTTCAATCGGAACAACTCCGGGAGGAACTGAAATCGTTAACAATGTCGATGTAGGTAATGTGCTAACATATACCCCTGCAACCCTTGCCTTCGATACAACTTATTATATTACCATTACACCTTATAACGCCTCTGGCAACGCTACAGGATGTTCGTCCTCTAGTTTTACTACTGAATCAGATCCTAATCAAACCGTGTTCTGTTCTGTTGGGCCTGTAAATACGGTTTTCTGCTACGATAGCGGAGAGGTTACTGAATTCACCTATATAAGTGACGATGGATCTGGACTTCAGGTTGTCGTCAACTCCGGCCAGGTTGAAAACGGATGGGACGAATTCGTGGTTCTTGATTCAGATGGTGTAACCGATTTGAACGCTGCTACACCTTATGGAAATAGCGGTGATCTCGCTGGTCTTGTTTATCAAACCTCAGGCGATACTCTTACTATACAGGTTACGGCCGATTTCAGTGTAAGCTGTGTCTCATCCGGATCTATAAACCCGATCGACCTTACTGTTTCATGTGCAACCTGTACAAACCCAACGGCAAACTTTGCTTTGGTAAATGATTGTGCCAACGGTGAACAATTCCTGGTTGAAGCCGATATTACAAGTTTGGGATCTGCAACTACTCTTGATGTTACCGATAACCAGGGTAGTCCGGCTCAAACGGTTTCCGCAACAGGTACTGTGACTTTCGGACCTTATGCGAACGGAACAAACGTTTCACTTACTTTAACAAATAATGATGACGCCAATTGCGTGGTTACCAGTGCTAGTTTCACCCAGGCGGCCTGTCCACCCAATAATGATCTCTGTACATTGGCTTTTCCTATTGCCTGCGGCGAGTCTGACTCAGGAAACACCAGTGCAGCTACTGATACCGATGAACCTGCAGGATTTTGCGGGACCGGAGGTGGTGCACCAGGAGTATGGTACTCCTTTGTGGGAACCGGTGACATTGTAACCTTCTCATTATGTAACTCCAGTTTCGATACGAAAATCCAGGTTTATGAAGGCGATTGTGCCGCTTTAACCTGTGTTACAGGGGTAGATGATACCTGTGGATTACAGTCTGAAGTTGAATTTATTTCTACGGTAGGTACTCAATATTATATATATGTATTCGGATTTGGTTCAAGCGTTGGTGATTACACCTTAGATGTTACATGCGTTGTACCACCAGATCCACCAGTGAATGACGAATGTGCAAACGCTACTCAGTTGACAGCAAATCCTGATGGCACTTGTACAAATTTTGCATCAGGAACTATTTTTGGAGCTACTCCGTCAGCTGAACTAAATGGTTGTGGTGGAACTGCAGATGATGATGTGTGGTTCACTTTTGATGCTGTTTCAGAAAACCACGCCGTTACGCTTTATAATATTGTTGGAGATACCACAGACCTTTACCATGTCCTTTATGAAGGTGATGATTGCGGTAACCTGACCCAGGTTTATTGCAGCGATCCTAATGATAGTGTGGCAAATGGTTTAACAGTTGGTAGTACATACTATGTACGCGTCTATTCATGGACAAGCACACCGCTTCAGGATGTGAGTTTCGATATATGTGTATTTACAATCCCACCACCGATTTATACGAGTACCGATGATTATACGGTAGAAGAATTGGTTCAGGATGTGTTGATCGATTCTGAATGTAACCAGGTATTCAATATCACCTGGTCTACCGGTACTGACTTCGGCAGTACTAATGGTATAGGTTACTTTGAGAGAAATGGTTCGGAATGGCCATTTGAAAGTGGGTTGATTATGACGTCTGGAGATGTATTAAATGCTCCCGGACCTGAAGATGAAACCATCAGTGATGGTAGCTTTGCTTGGCCCGGTGATGCCGATCTGGAAGATGCAATCCCGGGATTAGGACCCGGAGATACTAATAATGCTTCTATCCTTGAATTCGACTTTATTCCTGTGATTGAGAATATGAGTTTCGACTTTATTTTCGCCGCTGAGGAATATGGAACTTTCCAGTGTACGTTTACAGATGCCTTTGCATTCCTGTTAACCGATTCAAATGGAGTGACCTCGAACCTGGCATTGGTGCCAGGCACTTTCGATCCTATTTCGGTATTAACCGTGCGTGATGAGGCCTATAATGCAGGATGTCCTTCAGTGAATCCTGAATTCTTCGATAATTATTACGGTGCACCTAATGGTTTGAGCACTTTACTGAGTCCAACCGATTTTAGAGGGCATACGGTCATCATGACGGCTGCTGCTACAGTGATTCCAAATGAACAATACCATATTAAACTGGTGGTTGCCGATGATGGTGATACATTATTTGATTCAGCCGTATTCCTGGCTGCCGGTAGTTTCGATATCGGGGATGTTGATCTTGGAGATGATATTTTACTAACCTCTGGTAATGCTAATTGTGAAGGTGATGTGGTTACCCTCGATGCCGGACCAATTCCGAACAATGGTTCGATAAGCTGGTTCCAGGATGGTGTCCTGATTCCCGGAGAAAACGGACAAACTCTCGAGGTAGGTGAAACTGCATTCTATAGAGCAGAAATCGTGATCAATGGAACGGATTGTACGTTTGCCGATGATATCTTGATCGAGTTCTTCCCTAACCCGGATGTGTCTTTCGATCAAGCGAGCATTATCAAATGTGCCAATGAAGATTTTATGCTGGAGGCTTTTGTTGCCAATGAAAATGATCCGAATATGAGTTCGCTAACCTACATCTGGGAAAACGATGGTGTAGAACTTCAGAATGGTCCGAGCAATACTTATATGATTCCAACCTCAACGGTGGGAACTCCTTTAGATGATGTACCTCAGGGAGTATTTACTGTAACTGTGGTAGATGATGTTACCGGTTGTCTGGGTCAAGGCCAGGTAGTAGTTGAACTGTATGACAATTATAATTGTGTTGATGTCCCTCAAGGTTTATCACCGAATGATGATGGCTTTAATGATTGCCTCATTCTTGATCATCTTGAAGATCGGGAAGACATCAGAAAGGTAGATATTTTCAATAGGTATGGCACAAAAATTTACGAGTTGAACGATTATGTAGATCAATGGTGTGGTACCGACCAGGACGGTAAGGTCCTTCCTGTAGGAACATATTTCTATATCATTTATTTCAATTCAACACGTGAACCGATCACAAGCTGGATCTATTTGAATTACTAACGAACCTAACTAATCAATAATGAAAAGAGTATTTATCATATTAATTTTCTGCCTGTTCGCCATCTCAAGTCATGGGCAACAGGATCCACAGTATACACAGTATATGTATAATATGAATGTCATCAATCCTGCTTATGCCGGAACCACCGAAGGCCTCGCCTTAGGTGTGCTGTACCGGAGTCAATGGGCAGGCCTTGATGGTGGACCAACAACATTTACTTTTGCCGGGCATGCTCCGGTTGGTGAACGCGTTGGTTTGGGGATTTCCATAATTGGAGATGAAATTGGCCCTGTGAAAGAAACCAACGCATATATCGATTTCTCATATACCATTCCTGTAACCGCTGAGACCAAATTAGCATTCGGTTTGAAGGGAGGTTTAACCTTTCATGACATCGGTATCCAGGAAGGAACGATTGACCTCATTGATTTAGGCGACCCGTTTTTCGCCCAGAATATCAATGAGACTACACCTAATATTGGTGCCGGAGTTTATTTTTATAAACCCAACAGATACTATATCTCGGTGTCCATGCCAAATATTCTGGATGCCGTGCACCTTGATTCCAACGGAAATAAAATCGGATCAGAGACTCAGCATGTATTTGCTGCTGCAGGATATGTATTTGATCTTAGTGAGAATTTCAAACTAAAGCCACACGGCTTTTTGAAATATGCTTCGGAAGCACCTGTTAGTTTCGACCTGAATGCGAATTTGTTTATGTATGATTTGGTTGAACTAGGTGTGGGATATCGATTAGATGATTCATTCAGTGCCATGGTGAATTTCCTGGTTACTCCTAATTTGAGAATTGGATATGCCTATGACAGCATTCAATCGGAATTAGATATTGTTACGAATTCATCCCACGAGGTATTCCTGAATTTCGATCTTAATTTTCCAAAGAAGGTGTCACGCTCACCTCGTTATTTCTAATCAGTTAAGCTAAAGCATTATGAAAAAACTTAGTACACTTTTAATTGTTGCCTTAGTGAGTAGTTTAAGCTTAACTGCTCAGAATAAAGACACGAAAAAAGCCGATAAACATTTTAGCAGACTGGAGTTTGTTGATGCGGCCGAAGATTACCTCAGCTTAGTAACCAATGGGAAAGGAGACGCCTATGTTTACACCCAATTAGCTGAGTGTTATTACAATATATTCAATACTGTT
The DNA here is from genome assembly GCA_013042625.1 of Flavobacteriaceae bacterium. Lineage (GTDB taxonomy): Bacteria > Bacteroidota > Bacteroidia > Flavobacteriales > Flavobacteriaceae > SHLJ01. The sequence goes on from JABDPU010000201.1 coordinate 8,708, forward strand.
GAAGCCGAACGCTGGTATGCGAAAGCATTGGCAGAATCGGAGAGTCCTGAAACGGCATATCGATATTCTCAAATGCTGAAGGCTAACGGGAAATATTCAGAGTCGAATGAATGGATGGA
>JABDPU010000202.1 GCA_013042625.1 Flavobacteriaceae bacterium
AAATAAACAGTAAAATCAAGGTAAAACTGAATGATCTCTCCGGCCGGCACCTCGTTGGCGAGCATCTTATCAATTTTTTCCGCCAGGTTAATGGTTATTCCAATAGGAATAAATAAAACCAGCATCAAAATGAAGGTCAGCAGGTATCGCTTTAATATGTACCAATCCAGAATTTTCAATGCTATAACCTTTTATTCATTTGAACCACCATTTTATCTTTCCATACCCTGAAATCGTCAGCTAAGATATGCTTTCTGGCCTCCCGAACCAACCACATATAAAACCCTAAATTGTGAATAGTAGCGATTTGCTTCCCCAAAAATTCATTCGAAGAAAAGAGATGACGCAGGTAAGCTTTACTATAATCAGTATCCACAAAGGTGAGGTTCATCTCATCAATGGGAGAGAAATCGTTTTCCCATTTTTTATTCTTGATATTTATGGTACCATGCGCAGTAAATAACATACCATTCCTGGCATTTCTGGTTGGCATAACACAATCAAACATATCGACGCCTAGAGCGATATTCTCCAGAATGTTTATAGGGGTTCCCACACCCATCAAATAACGAGGTTTATCAGATGGTAGTATATCACAAACCAATTCCGACATCGCATACATTTCCTCAGCCGGTTCTCCAACCGAAAGTCCACCAATGGCATTTCCCTCTGCACCGGCTTCAGCTATATATTCAGCCGATTGCTTCCTAAGTTCCGGAAAAGTGCTTCCCTGGACTATTGGAAAAAGAGTCTGCTCATATCCGTACAAAGGAGGTAAATCAGCAAAACGTTTGATGCACCTGTCCAACCATCGATGAGTCATATGCATCGATCTTTTTGCATATTGAAAATCACAGGGATATGGCGTACATTCATCGAATGCCATAATAATATCGGCTCCGATCTGTCGCTGAATTTCCATTACATTTTCAGGGGTAAAAACATGATAACTGCCATCAATATGGCTTTTAAACTTTACACCTTCCTCTTTTATTTTCCTGTTTGCAGAAAGGGAGTAGACCTGATATCCACCGGAATCTGTCAGGATATTCCTGTCCCAATTCATGAACTTGTGCAGGCCACCTGCTTCCTCCATTATTCCTGTGCCAGGCTTGAGGTAGAGATGGTAGGTATTTCCAAGAATAACATCCGGATTTATATCTTGTTTTAACTCCCGTTGGTGAACGGTCTTAACCGTGGCCGCCGTTCCAACCGGCATAAATATCGGCGTTTCAATCGTTCCATGATCGGTTGTGATCACCCCTGCCCTTGCGCGGGAATTTTCATCGGTATGTTGAAGTTCAAAAGTCATCTCTCTGGATAAGGCCGCTCAAATATAAATAACTTGAACAGTCCCAACTCTTAAACGAATTATAAATTGTTAGCAAATACTATTAATTCGTTGATAAGTGCACAATCAGGAACTTTGTCGAAGGCACTTAATCAATTATTTTTGACCCTTGAATTTCAATCCAAAATATGACTACAACTACTGATAATCTCACTGATCTTGTTCAACAGGTTCGAAGGGATATTTTAAGAATGGTGCATAAGGTCAATTCAGGTCATCCGGGAGGATCGTTAGGATGCGCGGAGTTTATGGTGGCCTTGTTTAATGGGATCATGGATCATAATCCTGATTTTTCCATGGACGGTATAAATGAAGATATCTTTTTCCTGTCTAACGGACACATATCACCACTATTTTACAGCGTTCTGGCAAGATCAGGTTACTTTTCAGTTGATGAATTGAATACCTTCAGACTTATCAATTCAAGGCTTCAGGGCCATCCGACAACGCATGAAGGCCTTCCGGGAGTTCGCGTAGCATCGGGATCCTTGGGCCAGGGCATGTCGGTTGCAATCGGCGCTGCTCAGGCTAAAACATTAAATGGTGATGACCATTTAGTTTACAGTTTGCACGGAGATGGTGAGTTACAGGAAGGGCAGAACTGGGAGGCCATGATGTATGCAGCAGCGCACAAAATCGATAACTGGATTGCTACAGTTGACCTCAACGGTCAGCAAATTGATGGTGCAACGGATGATGTCCTCTCCTTAGGTGATGTAAAGGCCAAATTTGAAGCTTTTGGATGGACGGTGATTGAAATTGAAGAAGGTAATAATATTGAAGCCATACATAAGGGCATGGCTGAAGCAAAAGAAAATACAGGCAATGGAAAACCCGTTTGTGTTTTGCTAAAAACCGTAATGGGTAATGGTGTCGATTTTATGATGCATACGCATGCCTGGCATGGAAAAGCCCCGAATGATGAACAATTGGAAATCGCTTTAAATCAAAACCCTGTAACCATTGGAGACTACTAATTCTATTACCAAGCCCATGAAATCTTATGTAAATACCGGTAATAAAGATACCCGCTCCGGCTTTGGTGCGGGATTGACAGAACTGGGATTGAAAAATGAAAACGTTGTTGCCTTATGCGCAGATCTAACCGGATCACTCAAGATGGATGCTTTTAAAGCCAACCATCCTGAGAGGTTTTACCAGGTGGGAGTAGCCGAGGCAAATATGATAGGAATTGCAGCCGGTATGACAATTGGAGGTAAAATCCCATTCACCGGAACCTTTGCTAATTTCTCTACCGGACGGGTTTATGACCAGATTAGGCAGTCGATTGCCTATTCCCATAAGAATGTAAAAATCTGTGCATCCCATGCCGGAATTACTCTTGGAGAAGACGGAGCGACTCATCAGATCTTGGAGGATATCGGACTGATGAAAATGTTACCCGGAATGACGGTAATCAATACATGTGATTACAACCAGACCAAGGCAGCGACCATTGCCATCGCAGAACACAAAGGTCCTGTCTACCTCAGATTCGGAAGACCAAAGGTTGCCAATTTTACTGATGAAAATCAAAGATTTGAAATTGGTAAAGCAGTGAAATTGCAAGATGGTAATGACGTAACTATTATAGCTACCGGCCATCTTGTATGGGAAGCCTTAGAAGCCGCAAAGGCTTTAAATGAAACAGGCGTATCTGCTGAGGTGATAAATATTCATACTATAAAACCATTAGACGCAGAAGCAATTCTTCAATCTGTTTCAAAAACCAGATGCGTTGTAACTGCCGAAGAGCATAATTATTTTGGCGGACTTGGTGAATCGGTTTCCAGGGTCCTGGCCATGAATGATCCGTGCCCCCAGGAATTCGTTGCAACCAATGATACATTTGGTGAATCGGGCACTCCTGCACAGCTGATGGAGAAGTATGGTTTGAACAGTGAAGCCATTGTTGAAAAAGCAAAGCGAGTAATCAACAGAAAATAAACTTCTCAAATTGTCGTTTTTATATCAAAATCAAAAACGAACAATTATGAAATGTTTAAAAAATTTTCAGACAAGTCTTACTAACCCAAACCAAAAATTTAAGATTGTACTGTTAGCTCTTGCACTAGTTGTGGCCTTGCCCTCAACCTTTGCTCAAAATGGCACCTCCTATGGATTAAAAGGAGGGTTAAACTATAATGCTAATGGTGACTACTTTGAATCGGTGGAAGCATTTGCTGAAAATCCGGATCGCAATGTTGGTTTTCATATCGGGGTATTCGGTAAGTTTGGCAACAGGCTTTACTTCCGTCCTGAATTAATGTATACCAAAACAAGGAGTGATTATAACAGCGGTGAGTTCGATTTTAAGAAAATCGATGCACCTTTGCTCGTCGGAATTAAGGTGATTGGACCATTAAGTGTATTTGCCGGTCCGGCGCTTCAATATATTCTCGATGGTGATTTCGATGACATTTCTATCGATTCGGTAGACAATGATTTTTCGGTTGGATTAAATTTTGGAGTCGGATTAAACCTGAATAAAATTGGGATTGACCTGCGATATGAGCGCGGTTTTTCAGAAAATGAAGCCCAGTTCCTGGACAACAATAATGTTGGTACAGGTCGCTTAGACACCAGGCCAGATCAGTTGATCTTAAGCTTTTCAGTTGCTTTATAAAATATAAGATGACTAATTATAAATAAAAAAACCGCCTTCCGGCGGTTTTTTTTATTCATCATCGTTATTCACGGTTGTAATTGTATCATCAAGGTAATCACCCAGGTCATCTCCATTTGAATCCACGATCCTGACTGTATTGATCGTTATGATTCCATCTACCTCGGTTCTGCTACGTTCAAATTCATCGGGACCTAAAACAGGCTCTTCTTCACCCATATTGGTATCTACAATATACTCGAGATGCTCTAGCTCATCAATCGTGAGGACTCCATCACCATCATCGTCGACATCAACGAAATTTGCCAATCCGTTTTCATCCGTATCATCATTACCCAGGTCGATATTATCATCTACATCTTCCCTGTAACTCGGTATACCATCATTATCATGATCATTCACTTCAGTCTGAAAAATTTCAAACTTAAAAAGCAGGTTCGTATAAGGTGTAATATTAGCCGCTCCTCCCGAATAGTATCCTAAGCCAGAGGGTAAAAACATCACACCGAAGCCAGCATCTGAAAAGCTTACGGTTCCATCCTGGTTCAGTAAAAAGTCGGCAGCAACATTAAATTGCGGAATAACACGTGACCAACCCGGAACCAAAGCAGAAAGGTCTAAAACCACTGAATTTACAGAACTATCGAAAAGGGTACCATCTAACAAGGTGCCCTGGTAATTCAATCTTACCCTATCTGGAAAGTTGGGGTTTTCATCACCCCCTCCCTGGTTTAACCTTAAGATATAGTACTCATAATCGACATCTAATAGAACAGTATTATGGGTTTCTACCGCGTCAATAAGCATGGTATGTCCATCGGGTAAGGTTTCACCCGAGGTTAACTCAGTAATCACTACATCATCAATTGTAGGAGCAACATTATCCATGATCTCCTGTGAATTGTAATAATACGTATTGAAGTAACTTAGTAATGAATCCCGATCTTCAATTTGTTGTTCGGTGCGGTCCCTTTCAGGAATGGAATCTACGCCATCATCATCATTCTTACATGAACTAAAACCAACTATTAAGAGCAGAATTAAACTCAGTGAAAGAATATTAATTCCTAACTGTTTCATATTGCTTATTTTTGAGCTGCAAGATACAATTTTATACCTTTTAATTTATTCCTATAACGGCAATTTATAGTTTTTATGCGAATCGATAAATATCTATGGTGCGTTCGTTTTTTTAAAACCCGCAGCCTGGCCTCAAATGCCTGTAAAAAAGGCCTGGTAAAGGTTAATGGACAGGCCATTAAACCCAGTCGTGATATCTACACAGGGGATAAAATTGAAGTCAGGAGAAACCAGGTGAATTACAGCATGTTAGTCCTGGATATTCCTCCATCTCGGGTAGGTGCCAAATTGGTTGATATATATAGAAAAGATACTACGCCTTCAAAAGAATTCAAGCTTATGGATATGCTCAGGGCTCAAAAGGAGGCACATCGGAAAAAGGGAACCGGTCGCCCAACTAAAAAAGAGCGCCGGGATATGGATGAGTATTACGATCAAAATGAGTAATTTAGCCTGACCTTCAAACAACTATAATGAGCGATAAAAGCAACGTCATCCTGGACCATGAATCCATAAATCACAAGATCAGGCGCATGGCTTATCAAATTTTTGAAAGCAATGTAGATGAAGAGGAAATAATCCTTGCAGGGATTGCAGAAAATGGCTATTTGCTGGCTAAGAAAATCAAACTTGTTTTGTCGAAAATCTCTGGAAAGGAAATCACCTTATGCAAGGTGGTGATCGATAAAAAGAACCCCAGGTCGGCAGTAAAAACCTCTTTGAAAGTTGAAGATTATACAAACAAATCTATTGTGCTGGTTGATGATGTACTTAATTCAGGAACAACATTGGTTTATGGAGTAAAACACTTTTTAGATGTTCCTTTGAAACGATTTAAAACGGCGGTCCTTGTCAACCGTAATCATAAGAAATATCCTGTTAAAGCCGACTTCAAGGGATTGTCATTGTCTACTACAATCAAGGAGCACATCACTGTAGACCTTGAAGGAAAAGAGCATAGTGCTGTTTTAGAATAAGGCCAATACGATTTGCTCAACCAAATCCTGGATTGACTTCTCATCGGTTTCCAGGACCCTGTCAGTTTGAGAATAAAACGCAGATCTTTCGAACAAATGTTTGCCGATAAATTCAACGATTTGTTCTTCGGAAGTCAGATGTGCAATTAATGGCCTTTTTGCCGTTTCAGACAACAATCTGTTCGCCAGGGTTTTGATTGAAGCCTTTAAATAAAAAGAATGAATCCCTGAATGGTTTTTTAGCAGCTTCAGGTTATCACCATAACAAGGTGTTCCGCCGCCAGGGGCAAGAACGATATTTTCGGATTTTTCTAAAACCAGCGAAAGGTATTTGGATTCCGCCTTGCGGAAATATATCTCCCCTTGATTCTCGAATATTTTGGAAATCGATCTTCCCTCCCGCTCTTCGATAAATTGATCGAGATCGATGAACTCATATTCCAGTACCTCGGCCAGTGCTTTACCAACGGCCGATTTTCCAGAACCCATGTATCCAATAAGTATGATAATCATATAAAGAATTTAGCCAGGAACAACCCTAGCGATCCTTAAGCAAAAAAACAAAAATTATAATTAATTTATATGGAATTAAAGTTGAAACATTTTATATTTGCAGCCTCGTTCAGAGCAATCTGTTGAGGACCTGGTAGCTCAGTTGGTAGAGCATCTCCCTTTTAAGGAGAGGGTCCTGGGTTCGAGCCCCAGCCAGGTCACTAAAAGTTAAGCCTTAGCTTAACTTTTTTTATTTTTGTATTCATCATTATTGCGCACGTGGCGGAATTGGTAGACGCGCTAGGTTGAGGGCCTAGTGACCGCTTTAGGTCGTGGAAGTTCGAGTCTTCTCGTGCGCACAACTCCCTTTCTTATTTATTTTTTCCAGAATCAACTATTCCGGTATGACCAGGAATGGAACCTCGGTTTTAAACGAAATTTTCTTGATCACCGGCTCATTAAATATGGATTCCAGGACGCTGTGTTTGTATTTAACCATGGCCAGCATATCTACATACATGGTTTCTATAAAGACATGAATCTCCTCGGCTTTTTTTGCATAATCAGGCATCCAGTGGAACCTGTATTGACAAGGTTCGAGAAATTTTGTCAGCTCCGCTTTATTGATCTCCTGCAAATCATTCAGTTGTTCCTCTTCATTGATATGTAAAATTCTGATCTGTGAATTAAACATCTGTGCAATGGTTTTCAAAGGTTTTAATTCCCGGGTATTGTATGATCTTTCAAAATCTGTTGGAAATGCAATTGCCTCCGGTTTTTTAAAACTGCAATCCTCAGGAATGATTAATACCGGGAATCCCCCGGCATGCTTAATTACGCGAACCGTATTACTGCCAAAAATTGCCCCTTTCGCAGCTGTTGCACCTTTAGTAGCCATGACTACCAAATCAATATTGAACTTCTCCACGGCCCATTCAATCGAATGATCCAAATGATCTTCACTGATCAGAATTTCAAATTCATGTTCCGGATTAATATTCTGTTCTTTGATCTTGTCTACCCATTTATTCAATTCGGTCATGGCCGATTCGTATAATGTTCTCGACAACCTATTGGAAAAACTGGTAGTGGTCGACACTTTAAGCAAAGTGGAATTCAGCAGATAAAAACGGCATGTTTGATCTTCAAATAATCGTATGGCATAAGCAATAGCATTCCAGGATATTGCTGAAAAATCTGTGGGTAATAATACTTTTTTAAACATGATCATCTGGATTATGACTAACTTTAAATTTAGGCTATAACAAACTGATAAACAATGATAATGATCAGGTCAGAGCAAGTGTAATTCCTGATTAAGCAGGGAATACTAAAAAGGGAACATTAAGGTGAAATCCAATCTGATTTATAGTTGGTCTGAAAAACAGGTTTTCGAAAAAAGAATGCTTGTTATTAATCATGACCAGCAGGTTGATCCTGGCACGTTGTTGAAAATTTGAGATGACTTCGGGAACCGAATGGCCTTCAAGATCGTGAAACAAAACAGATCCTGAACCCAACTTTTCTTTAAGCATCAACTTGTTGTTTTCTTCATCCTCACTCAAATCTTCATCTTCCATAACATGAAGCACGTTAATCCTGGTTTTCATAGCATCTGACAGATAACCCAATAATTCTAAATTGGATTTTTCATAGTCCACTTTATAATCTGTTGGAAACAAAATTTCCTGTGGTTGCTCATAAGGATAATCATCAGGAATGGCCATTACCGGACAGTTAACCCCTTTAAAAACATGAACAGTATTTGAACCAAAGAGTACTTCTTTGGTACCGGTTGCTCCCTTAGTACCCATAACAACCAGATCAATACTTTTCTGGTTAACGACCTCTAAAATTTCAGGAATCAGTGTATTAAAAGCCGAAATACATTCAATTTTGTGACGGGGATTCTTATTTTCTTTCAGGATACGATCACGAATGGAATGCAGGCAGCGTTCTGAATTCTCGCGAATGGGATCACCCATTCCGAATTGAGCCGGGTTGACGAGAACATACTCCACATGATAGATAACAGGTGTGTATGTATTCAGCAGATAGAAAATACAATCTTCATCCTTGAATAAATTAACAGCATAATCTATGGCATTCCATGCATTTTCCGAGAAATCTGTGGGTAATAATATTCGTTTTTCTCTGTTCTTAGTCATAACTATAAAGTTAAGCTACCTTTTCCTTTTTTTAACCTTGCAATTCAATAAAATTTAACCGGAGTACTGCAACTGCCCGTCAAGAATGAGATCGAGTTTATCAGAAAGTATCATTTTTAATTCTGGCTTCGTCACAGGATCGATAATGTTCAAAGCTCGAACACGACAAAGTGATTCGACCAGTTCAACTCCTGCCATAGTGTTTGTTGAAACACCGGTTACAATATCGGGCTTGATATTGAACGCTCTCATCAAACCATAAACTGAATAGGGATCAGAAGCACTGAGGATAATACATTTCACCTGGTCGCGAATTGCATCGATTGCAATATCTCCGTTGTAGGGTTCGAGAGGTGATGCACCGATTTCAATCACGGCCACATCGGCATTGACCTCACTAATTTTATTCAGAAGAATCTGAAGCCTTTCAATATATAGATCTCTGTCACAAATGGATGATGGTAATCCAACATCAACAAAATCGAAGATGGCATCGGCTCCAACGTCCTTTATCGCCAGAATATCCTTATATCGCCCAGCTCCTGTTAATTTGGCTCCAACAACTTTAAGATCAGCCTTTTTCAGAATATCTGTTACAATCCGGGCAGATGTCGTTTTCCCAGCCGACATTGATGTCCCCACAAATAATACCACCGGAGTACTAAATGCCCTGTGAGGTGCTTTAGTTATAAACTGATCCATAGTTACCTTAAGACCATTTCGCATCACATGGCCCAGATATACAACTTCTATCATTTCAGGAACATAAACCGATTTCGATGTAAGTTTGCCCAGCATTCCGGCACCTGTCAGGACGTGCATCCTGCCATCGGGTTCAACAGCTTTCCAGGTTCCAGTTGCTTCAAGGGTAGCAAATCGCTCCCCTAATACTCCAACTATAGACTCTCCACCCATAACCCCTCTCATTCGGCCGGATGTCAACTCTATTTTGAAATCATCACTACCGGCAACGGTAATCATAGCTATGATATAATCACCTGTTTTCCAATGAAGTTTGTCCAGTTTCTTGACCTCAAATTCTTTCGATTGAAGGTCTGATATACGTGTTAGTCCGGCAAAAATATACTTGAAGTTCATGATTCAAATTTCAGGTTTCAATAATATCATCAATTAGAAGTAAGGTTAACAAAGCGGTCCGTTCTATAAGTGTATCGGTAAGGATATATTCATGCTCGGCATGAGCTCCGTCACCTACCGTTCCCAATCCGTCAAGCGTTGCGGTAAACAAGCTTGTAGTATTTCCATCAGAACCTCCTCCGGCACTGGCCTGCTCCAGGTCTATCCCGATTAATTTCCCATTGGCCTCGGCCTGTGCCCATAATAATTGGTTCCTCGGAGTTCGTTCCATCGGCGGACGTCCCATTCCACCTTTTATGATTAATTCGACATCATCAAAATGTGGTTTAAGTTGATATATTTTATCGGCGATGACTTCACCATCTTCATTGTTTTTCACCCTGACATCGATCACTGCCTTAGACTGAGGGGCCACCACATTAGGTGAATATCCGCCTTCAATCATTCCTACATTAACTGAAACACCATTTTCAAAATCATTCATCGCATATAGTTTCTGAACCTGATGTGACAGTTCAACTATGGCATTGATCCCTTTACCCGGATCTAATCCGGCATGAGCAGCCCGCCCTTTCACAATTATGGTAAAACGTCCGACTCCCTTTCTTTCAGTCTTTAATTTACCTTCTGTGCCTAAGGGAGGCTCCATGATGAATGCTCTTTTGCTGATTCTCGACAGCCTTTTTATAGCTGAAGTCGACTCAAAACTACCGATCTCCTCATCAGAATTGATCAATACAACCGGCAATGCAGAAGGACGAAGATTGAGTGCTTTTATGGTTTTGAGGGCAAAAATTATTTGAGTGATTCCGGCTTTCATATCATAAATACCAGGACCCATTGCCTTTCCGTTTAACTGCCTGATCGGCATTTTTTGAAGCGTGTCTATCGCCCAAACAGTATCGCAATGCCCAACAAGCAATTGTACGTCCTTATAACCGGATTTCGAAGTTGGACGACTATAAAGAAATCCGCCTGTTTCTTCTCCCCTGATCCTAATCTGATATTGATTTAGATCTTCGAATTCTTTGATGAGTAATTCAAAGATTTCTTCCTGAGCCAATTTATCCCGTGAAGGGGTTTCAATCTCAACCATCTGTTTTAGAAAGTCAAGCATGGCCGGTTTATTCGATTTTAGGAAATCGAGGATTGATGTGGCGATATTTAATTTATTCCCATTCAACGTTTAAAATCTTTTGGAAACGGAAAATCAAAGGTCTCCTTTATATTCGCATAACGGCCATAAGAGATATAGGCCAACAAGGGATTCTTATAAATTTGATCCTGATCAGATCGGTCTGATGTTCTTAAATAATCTTTATCGACCATTGCCGCTTTAACTTTACCTGTTATCAGTACATTCTCGTCAAACCCGTCAACAATCTTAAACAACTCACATTCAAGATAGAGGTAACAATCTTCAACAAATAATGCATCGATTGAAGCAGCTTTGAAGGTTGGCAGAGTTTCAATAATCTGCTCAGATTTTGATATCCGGTCACAGCGCTTCATAGCGGCCAGGGATGATAAGATAACCTGTCTTGGTTTCGGAAAGCTAACCGTGAATTCAGAAGTATCAATAATATTCTGAAAGGTAGTATGTAATGGCGTACACACAAATCCGAAATAATTATGAAAACCAAGTGGTGTAGCCATATGCTTGGGAGCCAGGTCATATTGCTCACCTTCCTTCGATCCGATAATAACCAAGGGAGCAACGGTAAAAACCATGTCCCAAACCGGTTGCTCGATATCGAGTTTGATCAATGTGTTATTCAGCTGTTCTGCATGTTTCATCATGGGGTAGACCTTATAATCAAACATAACTAAGCCAGAGCTGAAA
>JABDPU010000210.1 GCA_013042625.1 Flavobacteriaceae bacterium
GGACATTTTTAACAAATTCAAAACCTACACCCGAACTGGCCGACCATACTTCAATGCCTTTATAATAATTATTGAAAATAAAGTTGTTTCGTATGATGCGTTCCTTATCCGATTGGTTTTGTACATAAAACCCCTCGCCTACACCTTTCTTTTTTCTAAGATGACCATTATTGTAGACCTTGCAGAACTCTATTAGGGTGCCACCCGTAGCCTTCCAGGAGCCCACGCCAACACCGGGATTATTATGTATCCTCAATCCGGAAAATTCACAGTCCTCTCCCAATGTATGAAACAATCCATTTACTTTCTGAAAACCGGGCTGCCCAAAATGCCTGTCATAATCTCCTAAAAAGGTAATCTCAAAATTCTGGTATCGTACCCGGGCTCCCTGAACTTCGAGAACAGATTTTCTAGCGGATTTGGTATTACCATTCAGAGTTACCCGTTCCCCGGAAATGGAAGATACCAAAATCTTTTTATCGGGTTTGGTGCTATTAATAGTGCTGATAAATCGTCCTGTATAGGTACCTCCATGAAGCCAAATCGTGTCACCACCATTCACAACTGAATTAGGTTGACTCAATGCGGTTTGCAAGTCCCAGGGGCTGTTTAAACTACCATCACCAGCCTGGGTTCCGGGAGACTTGTAATGATCTGCCGGAAACACGTGAAACTCCCGCTGCGCCATCAATACAACGGGTACAAGAAGTAAAATAATATATGTGAATTTCGTCTTCATGAGTAGTAAGGTACAACTACTATACCATTCTTTTCCGAATAAATATAATGATTAGCTTTGCACTATGGGTTATCTCAGAAAAAGGCTATCGAAAAAGTCCATCTGGAAAAAAATATTTCTGCAACGGTTAACCGAACCTGCCCATCTCAATGCATTGGCTCTTATAGTTTACCTCTTTGGTTCATTCAAACAAAAAGTAGCTTACGATCTCATTCTTCGTCCGCATAATGCCTTCGGAATACTGAATGCGGCTCAGCAGGCAAAAAAGCTTGGCTTCAAAAAAATATCGATCATCGAATTTGGAGTGGCTAATGGTGCCGGACTAATGAATATGATCAAGATTTCTGAACGGGTGACCAAAACAACAGGAATAGGAATTGATATTTACGGCTTCGATAGCGGTGAAGGCATGCCTGAACCGGTTGATTATCGTGATCATCCCGAATACTATTCCAAGGGAGATTTCCCGATGAACATGGAACTGCTGGACTATTCCATAGGTACCAAAGCTAAACTTGTAATTGGCAATATTGAAAATACCCTGTCAGATTTTCTTAATGGATTGGGCTCTGATTCACCGGTTGGATATGTAGTTGTTGATGTCGACTATTATAGTTCAACCAAACAAGTACTTGATCTTTTCAAGGCGAAGGCCGATCTGTTTTTACCCAGGGTAAACGTCTATTTCGATGACATTTTCATGCCTAATCATAACATCAAATGTGGGGAGCTGCTGGCGATAGAAGAATTCAATTCCGGAGAAAAGATGCGAGTTTTGGAGCATCATAAATTTTTTCAGAATGAAAGAATTTTTAAAAACCCGAACTGGATAAAGCAATTATATTATTGCCATATCCTGGATCACGATTACAGGTCTCGCCTCGATCGGAACAGGAATAAGCATGTTCTTGATAACCCTTACCTGGACTTCGAGGGTAATAAGAACCAGTTCAGTTAGTCTTTATTTTTATAAACATGAGGATTCTCCCGAATGCCTTTTGAGAATATCTTACGTATGCCCATACGTAATTTGCTATCGGCCTTAAGGATCAGGTCCAGCACTTTCTGTCCAGGCCAGCCTCTGAAACTTGTCACATGAAAACTATCGTCTTGTAAAAGCGGCTCTTCAGAAAAGTAATAGTTAGACACACAGCATCTTCGGTTCTCACCCACCACTTTACTAACCGAATGCCATGACCTTTGGTGCGTAGCCATAACCGCTAACCTATTGAATTTGCTCACTATGGTCAATTGCTCCGACTTCAATCCGTCTGGCCATAATTCGAGATTGCCTCCATTTTCAAGTGTCCAGCCCGGACTTACATAGTAGAGCAGGTTCAGGACGCGCCACAGGTTACGATCCTTATCATGAGAATTATCGAGATGCGGGTTAAGGAAATTGTGTTGTTCCATAATCGAGAGCCCGCCTGCATAGAGGTTGGGATCGGGAATTAACGATCCTATTCCACATATTTCTTTGAAAAAAGATACGATCCGTTTATCCTGGAAGGCATAGATCACCTCCTCGAGAAGTGGGTGATACCGATCCATTTGAACGGCAACATGTTTATACTCCCTCAGGCTTTTTTTCTGAACGGTTTTCTCAGTTTCAGGAAAATGATCATAAATCTGATGAGCTATATCAGCAGGAAGCAGGTCATCGAGATAGAGATGGCCAATTCCATTTGAACTCTCCTGGAATGCTTTACTCAAGTGTTCTTTTTCCTGGTTTAGCCTTTTAAGTATAAGATCTGCTAACTGACCGCGTTCTAAATTCAAATTAATGCGTAATTTTCGCTAATTTAAAAAATAAATATGCAGCTGCCGGCCACGGATTGAATAATCGGCCTGTTCAGCGGTGAATCATCGGAACACCACCAAAAAAACCATTTATGATATCGGTACTGATCCCGGTTTATAATTTTGATGTCAATTCATTAGTCGGGTTGGTTCACAATCAATTGAGTTCCTGTGCAATTCCGTTTGAAATACTGGTGATGGATGATAAATCTGATACCGAGTTTACCATCTCAAATAGCAAGATAAACGAATTACCACACACCAGATACCTGGTTTCTGAAACGAATCACGGCCGACTTAAAACAAGAGTGCTTCTTAGTGAGGAGGCTCAATATGAATGGCTGCTCTTTATGGATGCCGATACCCTGCCAAAATCTGAACGATTCATTGAAAATTACCTGGATGCCATTAATGATAATACTGAAACCATTTTCGGTGGATTTGCATATTATGATAAAGCACCCGAAAATAAACATTTACTTCGGTGGAAATATGGAAAAAAACACGAGGTGAGTGATGCGTCCGATCGGAATAAGAAACCCTATAAGTTGATTATATCGGCCAATTTCATGATTAAGAAAACTGTTCTCAAAAACCTTGACCTCAAATTCAGTGTGGCTCAATATGGTTACGATAGTTATTTCGGATCAAGACTTAAGTCGGAAGGGATTCAGGTCAATCATATCAATAATGAGGTTTACCATCTGGGCTTGGAGGAAAACTGGAAATACCTGGAGAAAAAAGAGCAGGCGGCAGAGTCTTTATTACACTTCTATAAAAACAACTTGATACAAGACCATCAGAACAGCCTGCTCTCTTTGTTTGTGTTTTTGAAAAAACTCCAACTGCATCATTTGTTTGCTGCTTGCTACAAATCCTTCGGAGAAAGAATGCGATCGAATTTAACAGGCAATAATCCTTCTATAGCACTGTTACAATTATACAGGATAAGCTATTTGTGTAATTCCTATAAAAACGGGAAGGATTAGTCCTCTTTCGAGTTTTGAAAAGTATCGTAGTCCCTGATATAGTCTGCTTCAGAATAGACATCAGAATTAAGGGCCAGGCAAACCGCAGCTGAGCTGAAATGCTCCAATTCACGCCAGATCCCCGGAGGAATATATAATCCGTGCCTGGGCGAATTTAAGAGGATTCTTTTCTTCTCTTTCCCATCATCTAAAACCACATCAAAACTACCGCTCAATGCAATTAGAAGTTCTTCCTGTTCTTTATGAGAATGAGCTCCCCGATAGGCATCAGATGGCACATCAAACAGATAGTATACACGCTTAAACTTGAATGGCACAGTTGATCCTTCCAGGACTCCTAGATTACCACGTATGTCCTTGATCAAAGGTATCTCAATCAATTTTACTTCAGAAATACTGGTTTGCTTCATAACAATATCTTATCCCATTCTTCTGCAATGCGTTCCAAACTCAAATGAGAAATACTTTGCCTGGCGTTCGAACAGCATCGCTCATAAAGTTCTTTGTCAAATATAAAGCTATTCATGGCACTGGCAAATGCATCGGTATCATCAGATTCAACTATAAGACCGTTTTCGCCTTGCTTTAATATTTCCCTGGGATCTCCAATATATTCGGATGAAATAACAGGAACACCCAAAGACAGCGACTCAATGATCGATCGCGGCAGGCCTTCGAACCGACTTCCGAGAACCGTGAACCTGGCTTGTTTAACAATCCCAAACGGATCGGCCCTGTGAGGTAAAAAGCTGATCTTTTCCGAACAAACGGTACTTTCAGCATAATTCTTTAGAGAATCTTCATCCGGACCATCACCCATGATCACAAAATTGATGTTCTGTGCAGGGAGTTTAGATTTTGAATAGGCATCAATCAGTCCTTTTATGTTCTTAATGCTGTCATTCAATCGGCCATAAAACAAAATAAAATCACCCTTTGATTCAATATTTTCTTCAGTAGGCGCCATAGATAAGTCCACCGCATTGTGAATGCAAATCACATTGTCTAATCCGTATTCGGCCTTAATCCTTTTGGCTATGGAATTTGTCACTGCAACAATCTTATAGGCAAGAGAATAAACCGCTTGGGTTTTATTCTTGTCACGACCCAGATAATGCACTAGCTCCGAACTTCTTACCATATAAATAACTGGTGTAGACCGGAATAAAAATTTTCTGACCAGGTTTTGGCGTTTTGCGGAAACCCGAGTCCGACTGTCAATGATATAGTCGAATTTCTCTTTTGAAAGGAATGCCCTGAATTTCAGGAACCGACTGATCTTGCCAAAAATGGAATCATTCTTTTCTTTGAGTTCACCGAGATTGAATATTCGACCTTCAAAATCATACTCAATCCTGTTTAAAATCGTTACTATGGAAATATCATGCCCGGACAGGTGGAGCGTTTTAGAGAGCAGTCCGGCCGATCGCTCGGCGCCACCTTTCCCAAGGGAAGAGACAATAAGACAAATCTTTTTTTTATTCTTATTTTGCAAGAACTAATTCCTTTAATGACAAATATAGTGAATGAGGATATTATTGATCGGTGAGTTCAGCCGCTTACATAACAGTCTGAAAGAAGGGCTGAAAGAACTCGGTCATGAGGTTCTCCTGGTTTCTACCCAGGATGGATTTAAAGGATTTCCTACCGACTTGAATTACCAGCCTAAATTCTTCAATAGAAAACCGATGCACTGGCTGGCCAAGGCCATTTACCAAATTACCGCAGTTAACTTGGTTCAGATTGAATCGGCCTGGCGTTTTAAACGAATACTTCCGAAGTTAAAAGATTTTGATGTGGTTCAATTAATTAACGAGAACAGCATCAAAACCGATCCCGATTGGGAAATTAAATTGATCAGCAAATTAGCGGGGCAAAACAAAAAACTGTTTTTATTGTCATGTGGTGCCGATTACAGCAGCGTTAAATTTGGTATGGACAAGGGTTTCCGTTATTCTATAATGACACC
>JABDPU010000211.1 GCA_013042625.1 Flavobacteriaceae bacterium
TGAGCCTTAATGCTACTGACTTTCCATTCAGAGTTTCAACCGTATAAGTTTCATTTGCGAGCAGGCTTGATATTTTATTGCGATTCAGGTATTGCCATATGCCCAGCACAAAGAAACATACTGTAAAGCTGATCACCATGGTACGGCCCAGGACAAGCAAAAAGTCGGACCAACTGAACTCATTAAAATTACTCCAAAGACTCTTGTACATAAAGTTAGCGGCAGCTATAAAAACAATAACAAGTGCATACCAGATGAGCGCTTTTCCAAACGTCCATGATTTAAATGGTTTCGGAAACAAAGCAGGAATCAGCCATTCCATAAAAAGGACTGATAGTATAAATAAAAGCCCCAATCCGAATATAACAAGGTCCAGATACCACTGGCCCGTATCTGTGCGTATATTGAACGGATTGTATATCAGAATAAAAAGACTGGCAGCCAGTCCCACCAGAATAAGTAAGGCCAGGTTTTTCCTGTTCTTCTCAGGTCGAGGAAATGGAGTATATAGGAAGTCGACGAATTTCATCCGGAAATTTTAATTCCAGATATAAATTAAGTAAAAAATTAATAAAGTCTCTATAAGCTTATTAATAGTGAACCACTGATTAGGTCTGAAGAAATTAAATTAATTGTCAGTTTTTCTAAATAATAGACTCAAATAATTCAACTAATTCCCCTACAGCAAGTGTAAACCAAATGATAAGGAAAGCCAGGATTATCTTGATTGCCTGAGGAATTCTTATTCTAATGATATTTTCAAAGCGATCGGCGATTGGAGGAAAATAGATCATCGCAATAACAATGTATATCAAACCAGGAACAGGATGAATTAAAATCAGGTTTAATATTCCAATTACAATAAAGGACAGTCCAATGATCCAGTTGAATACCTTCCAGAGTTCCGATTGTTCCTGCAGATGTGTTTTCATTACTCAAATATCAATTTTGGCTGGCTCTTCGAAAAAGCATTCCCGAAATAAGGAATAGAAAGGCAAAGAAGGCCGTCATCAGGAATACCGCAAACACACTGGGAGACCATGATGTTTCAGGTGGAGGCCAGATTAAATAGGCGACGACAGGGACCAGCATCTGTACAGCAGCAGCAGCAAACAGGGTTCTCGCCATTCCGGCTGCTTTAAATCGTGAAATGATGGATCCCACCAATCCGACTACAAACACTGCACCATATAATAAATTTGCATCCTGTCCTTCATTTCCAATGATTCCAACTGCACCATTAACCCAAAACAACAGAAAGGCACCGACAAGGCCAACACCAAATGCGGCTCTATACATGAGTTTATCCGACTTCCTGGCGATGAGTTCATAAGCAGCTCCCAGTCCGAATAAGATTGTACCCATAATAACGAAATCTGAAAAGTCCCATTTAACTTCATCTGTAAATTGCATGGCCAGGAGTGGAATCATCAGAAGTACAGCCACTATCGTAGCCCAAATAATCAATCGTTTTCCAATGGAATTTGTTTCAGCTTTCATAATATCATTTATTATTTAATAATTTTTCAATAGCGCCGATGTGCTTTTTAAAAGCATCTTTGCCCGTCTTTGTGGCGTAATATTTTGTGTTAGGTTTCCTGTTGAGGAACTCCTTTTTAAAGACCAGGTATTCGCGCTTTTCAAGAGCTTTCAAATGGCTGGCCAGGTTACCGTCGGTTACACCAAGCAGGTTCTTCAGGGTACTAAAATCGAGGTATTCGTTTACATAAAGCGCCGACATAATGCCCATCCGAACTTTATTCTCAAAGGCTTTATCAAGATCGTTTAAAAGCTCTCTCACGATTTAATTCTGAATTGCATCATTAATCCATATAAAATATGCAGAAGTCCGAATCCAACAGCCCAAAACCAAATTCCATAATTCAGGAAGAACAAAGCTAGAATTCCGAGAATGATTATCAGTATTCCAAGTCCTCGAATCGCTTTCAGAGTGTACTGACTGGCATTGACAAGTGCCAGGCCATGAAAGATCAATGTAAGGGGAGTGAGAAGTGCTATGTATCCTTTCAATAAAAAGAACAAGCAGACCAATCCGCCTGTCACCAGTGGGATAGACAGGTTTATAACCAACCTTTTGGTTTGTATATCCCAGATATCCTGATTTAGTTTTTTGCTTTCGCGAGTCGTGAAAAAAACTGCGGAAATAATCGCAATAATCAATGTCATTAAAGCGATTAAAAGCAAATTGCTAAAGATAGGCCTGGTGATTTCAATCGGTTTTAAATTGAGTTCTCCTAATTGTTTAAAAACGTTAGCATAAGCGAGGTAGGCCCCAACCAATGCTATGACTCCGACTGAAATCCCGGAGGCTCCATTCAATGAAATAAAGCGAGATGACCTGTTCATCATATCTTTGATTTCCTTGAGGTCGGATTTATACTGCTCTTCCATATTAAAAGTACTTTGAAATACAAAGTAAATAAAATTAATTGAGTTTTACAAATGGAAATGCAAGGAGGGAAAGTGATTTTAAGCGTATTCCAGATAAGAATGCCTTAATTTTTTCTCCGGTACAGGCGGAAATAGATGTACGCAGCTATACCACCAATAAGTGAGAAAAGACCCAAAAACCAAAATACCTGTTGATGGCCGGCTTCACCCAGGGAATTATCCAAAAGATATCCCATTGCCGGGCCGGCAAAAATATCGGGTGTGAAACCGATGAGAGAGATCATTCCGACTGCGGTGCCGGTTAGAACTAATGGAATTTGGCCTCGTTCCATCACCGCAAAATACAAGGAACGTGCGGCGTAAACTCCTGTTGCCACAATTAGAATCGATAAAAAGAAAAGAATGGTGGTGTTGCTTGAAATAATTCCTGATGCAAATAATAGCGCACCAATAGAAGACACAATAAAACTGATCAGCAGCCATAACGTAGTTTGGGTCCGGTCAGCAAGAATCCCGATGACAACTCCTATAACAGGGCGAATAAACAACAGCAAGGTTCCAACCTGTGCCGATTGTACCTGATCATATTCCATAACATCCTGTGCATATAGAGAGAATACATCAGTAATCTTGTATCCGACGTAGGCGCAAAGGATAATGATCATTAAAAGCCATACTGCTGGAAGTCGTAACACTACCCTGATCTCAGGTAAAGAGATCTTTTCCAAAATAATTTTCCTCTCTATATCCCTTTCTATTTTCAGATAGAACCAAACGAGCAGTCCAACCAGGCTGACAATTGCTGAAGACACCAGAATTACCTGTTTGAATGCTTCCCGGCGATCATCAAAAGTAGCCAGCGAAATATCGGTAGTAAGAAATAATGAAAAAATAAACACTCCCATTGCACCAAATAAAGCACCAACCAATCCACGTCCTCCGTCCAGAAATCCGAAAGCCTTTCCCTGTGATGCAGAGCCACCCCAAATCCTGGTGGCTTTGATCATTGGAGCCCAAAACAGGAATATGGTGGTAAAACCCCAATAACCATAAAGAATCTGCAATACCAGGAATGAAGGATAGCTAGCGTACACCAGTCCACCTAATGCAGTCATCCATAAGGCAATGGCTATAAGTTTCCTGGGTGGAAATCGGTCGGCCAGCGGACCGCCAAACAGGTAGGAGAACAGGGCAACGATACCATATACTGAAAAGCACAACCCTAGTTGGAAATTATCTAAATTGAAAACGTCCAATACAGTTGGGCGAAAAACTCGTGCTAATACAAACGGAAGAATAAATACCGATTCACCAGCCAGTATAAGTAATAGCAAAAAATGCCAAGGCGCTTTTCGTGGGTTCATATTAGCCCTTGCTCAAACGCATTCCTAATTTCCCGCCTAGCCAGGCCATTGGGATATAAGCCAGTACCAGATCGGCAACTGTAAACCATGTTGGACCAGGAATTATAATATTCACATAGATTCCTCCAGCTAAAAACAAGAGACCGATGACTAAAGCGAATAGCATTTTACGGTTGGCCGCTATCAACGCTGCGAAAGTAGCTCCGGCCAATGTACCGATGGCATGACCAAGAAAGGGAAAGATGAAATATTCGGAGGTCAGGGTTGGCATAACTTCGGCCAGTGCTTCCATATCACTCAGATCGACATCTTCAATCGGATAAATGGTATGACCAACCTGTATCAATCCCATATTAACCATACTGCCGGCAATCCATCCGAAGACTACAGCCAGTATGTTTCTGAGAACAGGTTTTCTATTTGTTTTTTCTGAAGACATTGTAGTGTGTTTTTGTTCGAGATAGTTCTCATAGTTTACAAACCAATTTTGAATTGATCTGAAATGTGAAGAATAAGGTAAGAATTTTTATAAATATCCTTTACAATTTCAATGAGTTGTCGGTAATGGTGAGAATTTTTCGTAAATTAATAAGTTATAGATTCCAGATGGAATATTTCGTAAAAAAAGAGTCAATTGTCAGGAAAATCTGGGGCAGGAGCGATACCATTTTGTTCATTTTTGCAGGTGCATCAGCCGAATTTGCTCTTAATAAAGCTGTAGATTGGCTGTATTATACAGGTAAGTTACCATCTGATCCTATCGGACGACTATTCTCGACGGTTCATTACGCCAGAGCTATAGTTTTTGCTCCTATGGAAGAGGCTTATGGGGCCATTGAACAGATATATGAGATTCATTCAGCCCTTGAAGAAAAGCGCGGTTACAAAATCCCGGACTGGGCATATAGGGATGTTCTTTACATGCTGATCTATTATTCCATTTCTGCCTATGAATTACTGAATGAGAAACTGAGCAGGGAAGAGAAGGAGGAAGCCTATGATGTATTCTTCAGGGTTGGTGACGGTATGGGATTGAAAGATTTACCCAATGATTATAACTCATGGTTAGTATCCAGGCAATTACACTTAAAAAACGATCTTGAATTCAGTAATTATACCAAAGACCTGTTTAAGCAATACAGGAAGCATCTTGGAGTCGTTCGCTACAAAGCACTTATAGAAGCCCAGAAGCTGGTTGCTCCGGAAATAGTAAAGGATAGGTTGGACTTTGGTCAGCTACCATGGTTAAAGCCGGCAATCCCATTATATAAATTCAGCAGAAAAATGAAGATTGACTGGATTTTGAGAAATTTGTTGCTTCCTTCAACGTATAAGAAACAAATAGACTCGCTCGATATGGTAGATTAATCCACTTTTTTAAGAAACAATATGGAATTATCGCTATACAAGCATCTTGAATTCCAGACTTTCAGGATTACTCAAATTGATACGCCAAAAAAGGAAGCATGAAATTCTTCGGGAAGAACTAAAGCCATTTAATTAGATCATGTCCCTAAGCCCCTTCAGAACTTCGAAATTAGACGTTACCTTCAGGGATTCTCTAAATTTATCCAGACTAATTGTCTTTGCCATTTCGTCGGAGTAAACTATCAGCATTCCGCTCATTTCGCATATTCCAAAAACGGTATTGATCAGGTTCGAATCAGCATCGCTGGGTCGTTCGGCAGCCCTTGGAAAAATATAGACTCGTATCTTATCATTAATAACCGTAAACGAGAGCACGTAAGGAATGAAATCCATCCAATAGGAATTCAGTTTATCGATGGCATACCATACTTTTTCACAAACCGCCTTTTTGTCAGCGCCTTCAATCACCATTACGGCTGCGGGATAGTCCTCTACTATGCCTATACTCACATTGTCTTTATCAACAAAATCGATAGGGTAATTCAGGATTGGAAGGTGGCATTCAAAGATCTGGTAATGAAAATGACGTGATGACGAACCCGCATTAATAGAGTTAAAGGTTAAATTGAAGTCTGTTCTATTTTCTTCATAACCGATTTGCCAGATGGTATCCAGGGCTCTTACAACTTTTTTCTTATTATCAATTATCTGGAAATGATGATTGGTTTCATTTTTGGTCAGAACCATTACCGTATGATTCTTTTCATAGGGCCTTGGATTGGGATATAATTTCCAGAACTTATCCAGCCAAATGCCCTCTTCCTCGTCGGGCATATTCTCTTCGCAAAGGAAGCAGCCTTTCTTACCGGTTTTTAAAAGAGCCCGATTAGCAGGGTCCCGTTTGGGATTGACCTGGCAGATGAATTCTGCATTGGGGCCTATCCCAACATAATGAACAGCAGGATCTTCACTACCGGGTGAAAAGTAACCGTCAACAATTCCAACGTCCGTTTGCTGGCTAATGAGGTTTTTTATACGATCGACCAATGGTTTTTCAGGTTGATTAGTTTTAGACATCCCAGGATTTATTGATAGATAAATTTAGGTGCAAATATATCTAATTTAGCCGTTGGAATTACTGACATTAATCATTCCTTTATTTTTGAACGCCGCATTTATTCTAGTTTGATAAGACATTCACCTATCCACGAATAAAGTAAGTTGTTGATGTAAAGTTTTGCATATATAATCTGAAAGTTGATCAATATTCAAGCTTTAAATATTTGAAGTGAAAATTTGAAACTTGTTTATACATTATATATTAATGAAAAAAAGGATACTTAATAAATCATTAATAATTTTATATGTAATCATGACCAAAGTCATTGGATTTATAACTGTACATATCTATTTTGCTTAGTTAAACAGATAAATTAAACATTATGGTAACAATTGATGCAAAAAAATTTATTCAGGAGTATTGGGAAGCCTTAAGTGGCAAGCCTAAACCAATGTCTTTACTCGAAAAGTACATTAGTGATACTGAGTTCATAGATCATATCAAGGTTTATGAAGAATCATTTCCACATTACGAATTATTGGCCGAAGACTACATCTGCGAAGATGACAAAGTGGTTGTTCGCGCACGCGTAAAGGGTGTTCATAAAGGTGATTTAATGGGAATTCCGCCAACAGGCAAGACCATTGACCTTCCCTTCACTGTCATCTACAAAGTAAAAGATGAAAAAATAGTGAAAGGCTGGCTTTATATAGACCGCATGGAATTGATGCACCAGCTCGGAATTAGTTCTATGAACTAAATGCATTTAAACCCATGAGCTTAACCTGAATGTTTAGACCAAGAGAAACTGTTGGTCTTCAAATATTTTGTTTCGTTTATAACGAGCAGTTGAATCTTATTTTGTACGCCCAAATTTTCCTATCAGTCCAATTATCAGAAATAAAAATCCTAATGGCCAAACCTTTGAGTCTGGATAAATGATCAGTCCGACGATCAGCCAAACAGTGCCGAGTACTAGAAACACTGCGTTCAATTTCTGATTTTTCATCTTATCTGAGGCTTTACATGCTTTTTAAAAGTTAATCCCAAAATATTTGAATAGCAAATCTGCAATCAAATTACTCACATTTTAACAATTCTTACTACCAGGGTAGTTTAAGATCTTTGACATTCTTATGATAAAATGCTTCAAGTTCTTCAACTAGTTCTTTCGGAAGATTATTCGAAGCACTTTTCAAATTGGATTCAAGTTGTGCCAGGGTTGTGTTTCCGGGAATCACAGTTGATACGGCATCATATGCCAGGCAAAATGA
>JABDPU010000212.1 GCA_013042625.1 Flavobacteriaceae bacterium
ATTCAGATGCGAGATCAATGGCCTCTTCATCTGATTCTGACCTGAATTCAATCATAAGAATTCCGGCCGGATCGCCTTCGATAAAAAATCGATTCTTGCTTTGTTCAATGTTATCTTTGGTACAATCAAGAATGGTCTTGTCCATTAACTCGCAGGCAGTCGGATTGTGATCCATAGCAATGACCGTCGCTTTCAGGCAGTCGTCAATACTGTTAAAATGGGCAGCGAGCACTACGTCATGCGGTTTCGGAAGCGGGACGAGGTTCAGTTTAATTTCAGTAGTAAAAGCAAGCGTACCTTCAGAACCGCATAAAAGCGAGCATAAGTTAAAATCCGGGCCATTAGGATCAAAAGGCTTCATTCTTAACAGGGCGTCAAGGGCGTAACCCGTATTTCTGCGTGTGACCTCCTCGGATGGATATCGTTCTTTGATCAGTTCCCGGGTGGCTTCATCTGATAGCAGCTCCATAACCTGATCATGTATATGTAGCGCCGGATTATCGATTTCTGAATTATCCTTTCCTCCCTTAAAGGTTGCCACCTCACCATTTGACAAAATGGTTTTGAGCTCAAGAACATGCTCCCTGGTTGAGCCATATACAATGGAGGTGGTTCCACAGGAATTATTACCAACCATTCCGCCTATATTGCAGCGATTGGAGGTCGATGTATTCGGACCGAAAAACAATCCATGTGGTTGCAGAATTTCATTAAGCTGATCTCTAACCACACCCGGCTGAACCCTGACCCAGGCTTCCTCCTCATTGATCTCAAGGATGCGGTTCATATATTTTGATATATCCACCACTATTCCATTTCCAACGCATTGTCCGGCCAGTGATGTACCTGCAGCCCTTGGAATAATGGACAACTTATGTTCATTGGCAAAAGCGATGATCAGCCTGATGTCCAGCTCATTTTTCGGCAGGGCAACTGCCAGCGGAAGCTCGCGGTAAACCGAAGCATCAGTAGCATACAGGGAGCGTATCAGAGCACCGGAATGAAGTTCACCTTCCAGTTGATCGGACAGTTGATTCAGCGGCGGATTTGATTGCATGAATTGAGATCCTGGTTTAATCGTATAAAGATAATGTCATAAAATCAAAATGCATTGAATTCATCCTCAAATTACAGATAGAAATGAATGTCTTTGGAATGCTTTTTGTTAATTCCATGATAAAATTATGGTGCTCATCGAGTATTTGGGCATTATTCTGTTGTTTTGTATATATTTAAAATCAAAATTGTTTCGAACCTCATGCAATATCGAACGATCTTAACCATCTTCTTGATATTTGGCTTTTCCCTTTGGGGTCATGCCCAGCTTGATGTTGCGGAACGCGGTTTGAGCATCCGGGCGGCAGACAGTAATTATCTTGCCGATGTTGGACTATCCTTAAAACTTTCTCCGATAGAGGGATTAACCCGAAAAGTTGTGACACCCAGAATCAATTATACACCAATGGGTGACAGCTTTAAGAAGAAAAGCGGGGTTAACATGGTTCAGCAGAGTACGCTTCAAAAGCCAACCTGGGATGTCAGGCAGCAATTTACAGAAGACCGGCAGGACATTTCGGAATTCAGCAAGGATTATATGCTGGGGAATATTACAACCAGTTCCAAGACAGTGGTTATCAAGTGCCGGGATCACGAATACGTTGATGGTGACCGGATAAGGCTTTCGATTAACGATGTGGTAATCCATCCGAACCTGACATTATATGGAGACTTCTACACCATTGATATAGATCTTAAGGAAGGTTATAACGAAATTCATTTCCTTGCTTTAAATGAGGGGCTTTCCCGTCCTAATACCGCACAGCTCAAGGTTTTGGATGAAAATGGAGCAGTTATCGCTTCAAACCGCTGGTTAATCACTACAGGGTATAAGGCGAGTTTAATCGTCTACCGGGAATAATTTGAAATCAATCAGATTTTCAGGGATTTAAGGAAGTCTTCTTTTTTCCTCCGGGATACCGGAAGCCTGGAACCATCTATCAATTCCACATATCCTCCATCAGACTTGTTGAATCGTTTGATATGCATTTTATTGATCAAGTGGGATTGGTGAATACGATAGAAGTTATAATCATCCAGGATGGATTCGTAGTACTTCAAGTGCTTACTGGTCAAAAGAGGTTTTGCATTATTAATAAATAAGGTTGTATACGAGCCATCGGCCTCCAACCGGAGAATATCAAATATTCTTACAAATTCAACAGAGTGATCGGTATGAATGGTGATGGTTGGATCCAAACGATTAAATGACAATAAGTTGTTTATTTTCTGGGTGGTAATTTTCTCAATAGGTCTGTCCAATCTTTCAACCTTGCTTACGGCATCTATCAGTTCCTCAAGACTAATAGGCTTTAACAGGTAGTCTATCGCGCTGAATTTAAAAGCTTTTATCGCATATTCGTCATAAGCAGTTATAAAAATGACGAAATAGTTCTTATGTTTTATTTTTCTCAAAATTTCAAAGCTGGTCCCTTGTTTCAGTTGAATATCCAGGAATAGTAGGTTGGGCTTAAATTGGTCAATCATTTTAATTGCATCCTCTATTCCATCGGCTTCACCCAGGATCTCAACCTGTTGAACATATTTCTCCAGCAAGTTTCGCAAGGAGCTGCGACTGCGCATTTCATCATCTACAATGATGGCCCTTATATCATTTTGTTCCATTAATAGGAATTTTTAACTCGACCCGTGTTCCTTTTGATTCTCCGGTTTCAGTATATAGGTCGATAATTTTTATGGCATCGGGGTCATGAGACTTACTCATCAATTTAATTCGCTTCTCAACAATTCCAATGCCTCTTGATTTATGATAGCGTTTTGACGCTATTTCGCGGGCTTTAACCCTTCCTATGCCGTCATCTTCAATAATACATCTGATATAATGTTCATGATTTTCGAAATCAACCTTAAGATTTCCGCCACTCGATTTTGGGGCTAAACCATGGTGAATTGCATTTTCAATAAACGGCTGAAAAAGCAAGCCTTGCATTTCAATGCGTTCATCAAATAAAGATTCCGGAATATTGAGTTCATAGGTAAACTGCTCTCCAAGCCTGAGAAACTCCAACTCGAGATAATTATCCAGAATCTCCAGTTCATGGCTTAGTGTATGCCTGGTGGATTGTGAATTATCAAGAATCCCTCTCAGCAATTTGCTAAATTTATTCAAATATAAAATAGACTTTTTCTCCTCACCTTCCGTAATCAGGTGCTGAATAGAATTCAGGGCGTTAAAAACAAAATGGGGATTCATCTGTGCTCGTAAGGCTTGCTTTTCAAGCCCCAATAATTGTTCACTTATAAATGCTTCGTTTTTAAGCTTCAGTAATCGCTTTCGGTATTGAGTATATATTGTAAAAATCCCGAGAAACAATATCAAACTGAGAAACCATTTATTCTTATAAAAAGGGATGGCAATATCTAGCTTAAGTGACTTGGTATTACTCCAGATCAAGTTATTATTAGATGCCTCCAGCATGAAATTATAATTTCCACCATCTAAGTTGGAGTAGGTTACGTTTCTCTGGTTGGGCTGAACTAAATTCCACTGATCTTCTGCCCCTTCCAACTTATACCTGAATTTGATAGACTCAGGTTTAGTAAAGGCTAATGCTGAAAACCCGATGGTCAGGTTATTTTCATTTGGTTTCAATTTCAATGATTTTACCACATAGTAACTTGAATCCGTCTTATGATCCAGACCGTTGATTGTTATTTGTTTTATATACGGATCCGGGATTTCGTTATTCTTTTGAATCGATTTTGGATTTATTATTGAAAATTGGCCTCTGGATCCTACAATGATATCTTTTCCCAGCGTATTGACATATTCATAACCGTAGCGGCCCGGATCATGCAATCCATCGTTAATTCCGAATTCAACAATCGAAGTTTTCCCGTTTTCAAGATTGAATAAGCCATCCCGAATAAGCCAAAGATCATTACTTTGATCGGCAGCAATTACGCCATAATCACGATCGGATATTTTTTCAACAACAATCTCAGGCAATTGTGTTTTATCGATTTCATACACTCCGGATGGCAATGCCACATAAACAAACGTATCTGATTCAGTGATATAATTTATATTCAGAATATCATCGCCATCGTTTAAATGCGGACTTAAATTCAAGATTTCACCATTTGTCATTGTTAACAACAGGTGATTTTTCCAGGCCATCCATAATCTCCCACCTTTGTCCAAATAAAGTTCGTCTCCGCTATAGCTGGCCAGATCGGGAAACATATTATACAAATCAGGCATATATGGACTAACATTTCCGCTATTAATATCAACCTCATATAAGCCGTCATATCTTGTCATTATGATAAGTTTGTTCCGTGATGGCCTCGCCATGTAAATCAATTCACCCTTAAGTGAATCACTTTTTATCTGAACTGGTTTTAAGGTCTTATCCCCAAAATTATATCGATACAATTTAGATTGCTCCAATATAAATGCGCCTGTTTCATCGACTTCTAAATCATAACCTCTGAATTGCTGGTCTCTCGCTGGGTTTTCAGGTGGAATAACTTGCCATGTCTTTTCTTCGAGATCATAGACATATAGTCCTTTTCCAGAAAAGGTACAGAACAAAATCATACTGTCATTATCGGCCAATATGGCCTTTCTCGGGATATACCAGCCTTTATTATCACGATAAGGATTACGCAATACCTCCACATTTGAACGCAGAGTATCGATTAGTCGAATACCCCGTTCCCGTCCAATCCATAAGCGATTCTGTGAATCGACAAACTGAGGTGCATTGCTGTAGGACAGAATACCATCATCTGAATTAAAACGTGCTAATTCTCTCTCCTCAATAAGATCATACAGCATGGCTCCTTTTGTGGAACTGAAGTACAGCCGGTCTGCACTAAGAGGCAATATTTTATAAATATGATCCTGAGCACCTTCAACCTGATCGCCTTCGAAGTTTTGCACAAAAAACTGCTTATAAGAACCAGATTCAGGAGTATAATTTAAAATCCCTCCGTACCATGTACCCAGGTAAAGCTTCTCTCCATATTGATATATCTCAGTTATCGTATTTGAGGCATCTTTAAGATCGTTTGGAACCCTGTCGAAAATAATTTGTTTGTGCGTATGCGCATCAAGATCGTATTCGAATAAGCCCGCTCTCCTGGATCCCATCCATAGTTTTGATGGATTCTCCGCATCGATAAGAAGGGACAGGAAAGTTGTATTCGTACCCAGTTTATTTGTGATCGGTTTAAATGTGTGGGTCAGCTCATTTTTATCAAATATGATAAGTCCATTATCATAGCCCAGCAATAGTTCATCATCATTGCGAAAAACAGCCGATAACAGGTTGCCAGTCACATTATTGACATTCTCAATTCTGATATCCTCGATTTTCCCTGTGATCCAGTTGAATCTGTAGATACCTCTTCTGTGAATGAAATATAAACAGCTATCGGCTTTGTGGGTCAGAATTTCTACAAACATGCCCGAACAAAGCCGATTAAGAACAATCCCGTCAAACCTGAAAACCTGCTTATTAGTAGCGATATATATGAACCCAAAGCCATCTTCGGCCATGGAGATTATCTTATGATTTTCCAGTTCTTTGGTACTCTGAAAACTGACATTGTTATCCAAGTTGATTTGAGCCCCTGAATAAAGGCCTAATTGCAACATAAAAATCAGTATTCCGTTTCTAAGAATAGAACTGCTCATATTGAAAGTTACGAATTTTTATCCTTTGATAAAGTCGAGTACACGACCTGCCACCCATTCTGATTTCAAGTTGTGACCTAATCCGAATGTCGGGATATATTCGATGGCAGAATATGAATTCAATAAGGTTAGAACTTCAGTTGATGGCACTATATAATCCTCCTTGTCGTAAATAAGCATAATTTCAGCCTGCATGGTTTTCAGATGCTTTGAAATGCTAAAATAGGATAACTCATTTCCGGCATATTTAGGGATCCATTCCTCTATGCATTCAATTACCCGTTGTTTTATTCCGATACAACGCGAGAATTTATTCAACATGGTCTTACATGAATTGAAGGCACTCAGATAGATCATTTTACACCCTTTTCTCTGAATGCTTTGATTCAATGCAACTGTGCTACAAATTCCACCAATGGAATGGCTTACAACGGCATAGAGGTCTTGGCATTCATTAAAAATCCTCATCAAAATACTGATATAATCGGGTATGGACAGAAAACGTCCGGGCGATGTTCCATGAGCGGGTGCATCAATTACCACTGCTTTATATCCGAGTTCAACAATTCGACTGACATATTCCTTCCAGCGAGCCCCAAAAGATCCCCAGCCATGAACCAGGATTACCTCTTTTCCCATACCATAGCTGTAGGTGTTAAATTGCTTATTTCTGAATTTATATGACCGTTTGATGCCTGAATTATAAAAATCCTGGTCCTTTAGCCTGATCTTTCTTCGGTTGGAAAAAGACAAGGCGGAGAGTGTAAGTTTATAGGATGTCTCAGGATGCACCTCATGAAGCTTATTGACCAGGTTCCCGAATAGTTTCACCTGTGGAGGAAAAAAGTGCTGCAACATTTTCTCGTCTGCCGTGAATTGATCATCCTTTATTAGCATTGTCTTGTTGGCTTTTAGTGTCATTTTCTAAGGATTAGAAATAGTGTTGAACTGTTAAGCCCAGCCTTGTGTTATCTCTGTAGTTGCCGAAAAAACTGCTGTTTGCTCCCCACAAGATATCTGAACGCAACATTACCCGAAATGACGGACTCAATTTGTAAATTAATTCGGGGTTGAAATAATAACCAGAAGTCTTGAATTCAGACGCAAATCTCAAATTCAAATCGAGATTATAGTTAATTGTAAAATCTAATTTTCCTATTACAGCGTTATTAAAAATATGATCCAGATCGGAACTTGAATAAGTAACACCTTCATTATTGAAGGCATAGATATATTGGATTAAAAAATGTAACCGGCTTTCATTACTCAGGTCAAACATGCGGTCAAAACCTGCTGTAATGTTATAGAACTCATGAGGACGGGTTGCATTTTCCTCATCGGCAATCCTGGTTTGGGTATAATTGAATTCCGACCATAGGTTCCACTGACCGGTGATAAACGTATTTTGAATACTGATCTGTTGCAGGCGATGATAAACTTGTTCAATCTCGTATGTGATTTCATTATTTGCCGTTAATGACTGCGGATTTATTCGGGTGACCGGAATATCATTCAGGCCATGGTAATAGAAAAGTTTAACCTGGGCTGGTCCGATGGGAATATCCACCGAGGCGCCAAATTGAAATTCATCAGAAGAGACGGTCTTGTTCGTACCCTGAAAAATTGCCGGAACTTGAACATTGTTGATAGTAAGGGCATCAGGCACACTAATCCATCGATTTCTTACAAAATACAATTCCGATGGCCTGAAAAAGGGCATCAAAATCAAATTAAAAACTGTTGAGCCGAGATAATAACTTCCCTTAAAACTCCATCTGCCAATCTCTTCATCTTCGGTGTCAATGAAATCATAGTAATAGGTTGTGTTGGGCATATCCGACGGACTCCATCCGCTGAGTGAACTCCAATCGATCATTTGCCTGCCAATTCTAAGATCGATATTACCCTTGCCAAATCTCAAAAAAGCATCCCTAACATTGATGTAACGCCTGGATTCTTCCGAAGTATTTAAGTTGATAATGGTATTACTTATCAAACTGAGTTCAGGTATGATTTCCCAATCAAAATCAACGGCCGTTTTCCACTCATTCTGAAAATCGTATAAACCATCAATTTGCTTCAGGAAATAATAAGATCGGGGTTTGTTATATCCTTCCAGACTGAATTTCTCATTAAGAAATTGAGAAAATGATGACTGGCACATTAAAAACAATAATGAAAATGCTATCTTTTTAAAGCCATCCATTATCCTTTATTTTGATTGTAGGTAATTCAATGTAAAAATATTTTGATCCAGGGGCTTGTCAATTTGAATGTCGGCGTAGTAAATCTCTGTCCAATTCCCTGTTTGATGATTTCTGATCTCGATTCGATAAGGCCTGAAATGGCCTGTACCCGCTAATGCTCTGACATCCTCTGCATGATAGGTTTTAAGCAATTCACCTGATTTATCAAAAAATATGGTTTTCAAAACAGTGAAATTTTCCTGATCAATCCAGATTTCCCTGCTGGAGTATCCTGAATTCTTCATTTCGGAATCATCGGTGGCTATCGCCTGAACAACGAAGCATTGCCGACCATTGATCTCTTGATCCGGCTTTCGTTCATAACCATATTTCTCAAGAGGCTCTGAGAGATAATTATTGAGGTCTTCATAGGTCAATTCCGTACCCATAAAACGACCAGTCTTTTTATTTGGAGAAATACGTTTGGTCATTCTCATAGCCGGGAGATAAAGCCATTGCTGATCAGCCTTTTTCTCATTCTGAATGGTTAAAGTAGATGTGCCTTTAATATCTTTGGGTGATTCAAATTGGAGAAGAAAAGCATAGCAATCGATAGTGGACTTATCACGCATTATGAATTGATTCAGGCTTCTATTTTGGATACGTCCTTTTTTGCTATGATTGATGTAATTGATCTGACTGGTCAGAAAATCAATTTTTGAACGTTCCTGATAGGTCTCCATAATTTGCCGACCATTTAAGGATTGCTGTGCATATGTCAACTGAAAGCATATCAACGAACCTATCAATAGCGTAAGATTTAGTTTTTTCATTTTCATATTTGGTTTAATTGGTTGAAACAAGTATTGGATTTCCTGTAACCGATGATTTGTAAAGCCTGGCAAACAATGCCGGATAAATTACAATGGTATTCAGGAAGATAAGTAGCATTGAAAAGGCCAGTAACCAGCCAAAATGTTGTACCGGCAGGAAACCCGAAATCGACAAAACAGAAAATCCCGCAATATTGCTTATAGCATCAAAGAAAATCGCCTTTGCCGTATGGGTTGAAGTCTCTTCGAGTGCTTCTTTGTCTGTCATCGATCTTCGATTTTTATTGAAGGCATTTAAATAATGAACAGAGAAATCGATCCCAACTCCCACTATCATGGCTGTAAGCAGGGAAGTACTTATACCCAGGCGTATCCCGACTATTCCCATAACACCGAAAATCATAACAAGGGAACTAACGATAGGCATTATGGTCAAGAAACCATGTTTAAAAGACTTAAAAACGATGGTACAGGTAATTAAGACGAAAATGATGGAAAGAATTATATTCTGAATTTTACCTTTTACGATATAGTCGCCAAGCGATATACGGTTGACAACATCTCCACCAAGGTGCAAGTCTGCTTTACCTTCCGGAAAATATTGGCTGAACAATTCTTCAATACCGCTGTAGATGATTTTATGATCTTCAGGATTCGATGATTTTATAAATACCTGAATCTTGGCACGCTCCTGATTCTCATCAACCAATTCGAAAAGATCGCCCGGATCTGCCGACATTTCGAATAACATCAGATATTGCGAGACTTGCTCTGTTGTCAATGGGTTATTAGTATCTAATGATTTGTTGTTAAAAACCTCTTCCATATGACCGATGATATCCAAATACGAAAAAGTTCCACCAACAAAAGGGAGTTTTGCTATCTCAGATTGCAGGTTTCGCAAATTATTAGCGAATTCCGCATTTTTTATCGATCCGTATGATTTAGAATCAATCATGACATCCATTAACCTAATACCCATTAGATGATCATTGAATGTATTTGCAGCAATTCTCCCTTTGTGGTTGGCAGGAAAG
>JABDPU010000215.1 GCA_013042625.1 Flavobacteriaceae bacterium
GCTTTATATCGCCGATCACGATTCGATATCAGAAATCGCTAAACAGGTTAAATTCTTTTCAGAGGACACACCCTCCCTAACTCTGATTACGAGCATAGAAAGTAAGTTAGAGCGAAAATTAACCGAACTCAGGTTGCAACAGCAGGGCGTAGATATAGCTAAACTCCGTTCCTCTCAAACCAAGATTGATATTGGGCAAGAGAGCTTTCTGGGAGAAAAGACCTCGAAGATTGACAATGTCCTGAAGTTGGCATTTGGTGGATTTGCTGGGTATTTGTTGTTTATGTTCATCATTATTTATGGTAATATGATCATGCGAAGCGTGATCGAAGAAAAAACAAGCCGAATTATAGAGGTTATTATTTCTTCGGTTAAACCCATTCAGTTGTTGATGGGGAAGATCATTGGTACTTCTTTAGCAGGAATAACCCAGTTCGTTATTTGGGTCATTCTTGGAGGTATTTTTATGGCCATAATGGCTGGTATCTTTGGCTTGGATATGACCAGCATGCAACAGCCTCAACAGGAATTGATGCAGCAAGCAATGGAAACTCCCGAAGTGAACATACAGGCTCAAACCATTATAAACAGTATATATAATCTACCTTTGACTAATCTCATTGTTGCTTTCATCTTGTTCTTTATCGGAGGTTATTTGCTCTACAGTTCATTATATGCAGCTATTGGAGCTGCGGTTGATAATGAAACAGATACCCAGCAATTTTTAATGCCTATTCTAATTCCGTTGATCCTGGCAGTTTATGTAGGAGCGTTTACCGTAATTGAGGACCCTCATGGTACGATCTCCACGGTGTTTTCATATATTCCCTTCACCTCGCCAGTGGTTATGTTGATGCGTATTCCATTTGGTGTACCTATTTGGCAACAATTAATATCTTTATTGTTGTTGATCGGAACGTTTATGTTTACCGTATGGTTTGCCTCGAAGATTTACAGAGTGGGTATTTTGATGTATGGCAAAAAACCGAGTTATAAAGAATTGATCAAATGGTTGAAATACTAAAATATGGAAGACGTTAAATCATTCTTTGTTTCAATTGGTGAATTCCTGGACAAGTCTATTGATATCGGGCAGGATATTCACATTAGCATGATGGACATTATCATTCTGGCGATTGTCCTTATCATTGCGAGAGCGATTTTAGGAGTGATCAGACGATTAATGACCAGGCGAATGCCTGTTGATGACCGGAAAAAATTCAAAGTGGTTTTTTCATATGGTAAATGGGTTATTTATACCCTTATCTTCCTGATTACCATGCACTCAGTGGGAATAAATTTAACCGGAGTCTTTGCTGCATCTGCGGCTCTGCTGATCGGTATTGGACTGGCCCTTCAGACCTTATTCCAGGATATTATCGCAGGTATTTTTATTTTGGTAGATCAGACCGTTCATGTAGGAGATATAATTGAGCTTGAAGGAAAAGTGGGCAGAGTTGAAGAGATTAAATTGAGAACGACAAGAGCGGTGACCATTAATAATAAGGTACTTATAATTCCTAATCACCTGTATTTAACCAACAGTCTCTATAACTGGACTCAAAACGGAACAATTACCCGGGAGAGTATTTCGGTTGGAGTGGCTTACGGATCCGACGTGCAACTCGTCAAGAAAATATTAATGCAGGTTGCTAATGAACATCCAAGTGTGCTTCATGATCCACCACCTTTGGTCCTTTTTAATGATTTTGGAGATAGTGCTCTGATGTTTAAACTGATCTTTACCATGGGAGACAGCTTCCAGGCGGTGATCCCACAAAGCGATATGCGATTTGAAATCGACCGGTTGTTCCGGGAGAACAATATTAAAATACCATTCCCACAAAGGGATGTACATTTATTTACAAATACCTGATTTGATATGCCAAAAATTTTGATCATTGAAGATGAAGCGGCCATTAGGCGTGTATTAAGCAAAATTCTCAGTGAGGAAAGTGAAACCTATGAGGTAGATGAAGCTGAAGACGGACTGGTGGGGCTAGAGAAAATTAAGAAAGATGACTATGGGCTGATCCTATGCGATATTAAGATGCCAAAAATGGATGGTGTTGAAGTCCTGGAAGCGGTAAAAACTATAAAGCCTGAAATACCTGTGGTCATGATATCCGGCCATGGTGACCTGGATACTGCTGTTAATACGATGAGACTAGGTGCTTTTGATTATATCTCAAAGCCACCAGATTTGAATAGGTTACTCAATACAGTAAGAAATGCACTTGACCGGAAGGAACTGGTCCTTGAGAATAAAAGACTGAAGAGAAAGGTCAGTAAAAAGTATGAAATGATAGGTGATAGCGCCGGGGTTTCCAAAATCAAGGAAATGATTGATAAGGTGGCTCC
>JABDPU010000217.1 GCA_013042625.1 Flavobacteriaceae bacterium
AAGCTATTGAGAGGAAAAATAAAATCAATACATCTTACCTTCTGAAATATGCCCTAAGCCTGAGAAGTTGCGGAGCATCTCAAGATATGATCATTGATGCATTTCAGGAGTACTATGATAAAATTGGTAAAAAAGAAAAGTTAAGGGTCAGGGCTTTGATCGATGATCCTGAATTAAAGGTAGAAAACCTGGATATCAATTCTGAATTTTCTGATTTTGGAAGTTTTATTTACAATGATGTCCTATACTTTTCATCATCAAGAGAAAATCCTACCAAGAAAAAAAGAATAAACAGAAAGCTATATAAATGGAATGAACAACCCTTCCTTGATATATATTCTGCAAAAATTGACAGAACCGTTGATTCCCTCAGACTGATTGCTCCAATAGATAGCACCCTGATAGATATTAATACGGTTGCCCACGAGTCGGCTGTTGCCATTAATGAAGATGGAACTACAATGTATTTCTCAGGTGGTGCTGTTGATGGCAGTGGAAAATTGATTTATAATAAGAGTAATACTTCAATCTTAAATATACATCGGGCAAGATTTATCAATAACCGCTGGACCATTGTAGAAGAGGACAAAGCTGATCTGGAATTTTTGAATTATGATTTGTATTCTATGGGTAGTCCATCCTTAAGTCCGGATAATAAAAGATTATTTTTTGTGACCTGTGCACCATTTCCCGACGCCAAGGGCCAAACAGACATCTATTATATCGATATCAAAGAAGATGGTTCTTATGGAGATATAAATGCAGTTCCGGGGATTAATACCAGCTATAGGGAAGGGTTTCCTTACGTATCCTCTGAAGGTGATCTGTATTTTTCTTCGGATGGGATTTATGATGATCAACTAAGTGTGGGGCTTTTGGATATTTATAAAGTTGAAGATATAGATAGGGTCATTTCAAAGGAGATTGAAGCTGAAAATGTGAAGATTGAACACCTTGAAAGTCCGATTAATAGCGATAAAGATGATTTCTCCTATTATATCGATGAGTATGCCGATGAAAGCAATCCATGTGAATATTATGCCTATTTTTCATCTAACAGGGACTTCCCTACTGCCAGGGGTGATGACGACATTTACAGGGTAAGGATTAAAAAGCCAAAAACCATTAATGGGAAGGTAACCGATTCTTCTAACCAAAAACCTCTGAGAGAAGTATTTGTACACCTTATTGATTCGGCAGGAGTAATTTTAAAAACTGTACAAACGGATTCCGAAGGAAACTACAACCTGGATGTAGAATGTGATCAATTTTATCGACTTAGGGCGAGCAAAACCTATTTTAACGATGATTTAAAGGAATTTAATTCGGGTATTGATTCAGATAATATCAATCTCGAACTGGCACCCTATCCATGTGAGATTACCAGTCCGATTGGTTTTGATTTCGGATCAGATCTCATCAACGTTAAGGAAAAATTCAACCTTTTAAATATCCTTAAATTATTGCTTTCCGATCCGGAGGTAAAGATTAAGATCGAATCACATACAGATTCCCGAGGATCTGATGAAAACAATCAGGACCTTTCTGAACGGCGAGCGGAAAACACAAAACAATATTTAATTGATTCCGGAGTACTGGAAAGTCAGATTTTAAGTGTAACAGGCTTTGGAGAAAGCTGTCCACTCTACAGCGACGAGGAAATAAATAATTCTCCCCAGAAAGAGCGGGAAACAAAACATGCCCAAAATCGTCGGACACGTTTTATTCTGAGTATTTGTGACGATGATCAGAACGATTGCAATGGTCCTGACCGGGACAATTAATTTCTTGAAAATTTAGTGTTTTTGAATTGATCAGCATTCTATGGCAAGAGTCAATATCAATTCCTATTCGAAAGATCCTACTACCAGAAATATGATGGGAATGAATTTTTTAAAACGCAAAGGACTCCCTATCTTTAAAAGATCAAATCCATTAATATGAATCAAAAAACGTTATTCACGGCATTGTCCCTTATTCTTTTAACCGCATTTACCTACGCCCAGAGCAAACTTCATATCCCAAAGGAAATTCAGCAAGCCTATGAAAAAGGTACGCGATCTATGGACGGAAAACCAGGATCTAAATACTGGCATAATACGGCCGATTACAAGATCGATATGACGGTGACACCCAAAACAAGAGAACTCAAAGGGAAAGAATCAGTTACATATACAAATAACAGTCCGGATGAGCTATCCAGTGTTGTGATCAGGTTGTACTATGATGTATTCAAAAAGGGTAATCAGCGTGATATGCAAGTGAACGCTGAAGATATTGATGATGATGGTGTTGACCTCAACAAAGTAGCTATCAATGGTAAGGATGTCGACCTGGAAAACCGGGATAAAGTACAACGCTTTGGAACAAATCTGACCATGGTTTTAGATGAGCCGCTTAAGCAAGGTGGAAAGGTTGAGATGGACTTTGAATGGGTGCAAAAGGTCCCGCTTACAGTGAGACGCACAGGTGCCATTGACAGCACCTCATTTTTTGTTGCTTATTGGTATCCGCAGGTGGCTGTTTATGATGACGTATTCGGATGGGATCGTATTAATTATACCTTCGGAACCGAGTTTTATAACAATCTTGGCGATTTTGATGTGAAGATCACAGCCCCGGATAATTTTCTGGTCTGGGCCACGGGAACACTAGAGAATAGTTCGGATGTTTTGCCCCAAGCTGTTCATGAGCGTTATACCCAGGCAAAAACATCTAAAGATCTGATTCAGGTTGTGACTGCAGAAGACCTTCAGAATCTTAAATTAAAAAGCGGCACCTGGCATTATAAGGCCGATGATGTATCCGATTTCGCATTTGCAATCAGCGACCACTATCAATGGGACGCGCTGTCGCAGACCGTTGACGGCCGCGATGTGCTTATCAGCACAGCCTACCCTAGCGAGCAGGCCCAGCGCTACACCGAAGTCACCAAGGTACAGCAAAAGACCATGAAGCATTTTTCGGAAGATATACCGGGAATCCCCTACCCTTATCCTGCTTTTACCACATTTATCGGATTAAGAGGCGGCGGAATGGAATTTCCGATGATGGCCAACAATGCAGGCCCAGGACAGGGTGTGACTATACATGAATTATTCCATACTTACTTTCCGATGTATGTCAGAATTAATGAGCGTCGCTTTGCCTGGATGGATGAAGGCTGGGCCGATTTTGTTACCTCAATTACCATGCATAAATTCTTTAGTGATGACCCCAGTGAAAGTAAGCTTTACGGGAACTTCAAGGGCGGCATGCAAGGGATGATAGGCAGCATTGGCGATTTGCCAACGGTAACTTCATCTCAATACATGGCAGGCAATTACGGTTATCATTCTTATTCACTTCCAGCTTTTACCTACGCCATGCTCTATCAGCATCTGGGTGAAGATGTATTCCTGAAATGCTATCGTGAGTATATCAGACGATGGGCGATGAAATCACCAACACCCTACGATTTCTTTTACACCTTTGAGAACGTTTCCGGTAAGGACCTGGGTTGGTTCTGGGATAGCTGGTACTTCAGAATGGGGTATCCTGAAATAGGTATCGAAAGCTATAACAATGGAAAACTAACTGTTAAACGTTCAGGCGACCGACCTGTTCCGGTCAGCCTAAAGGTAGATTACAATCCGGAAAATGATACCCAGATGGAAAGCTATTACAGCATTGAGAATATCGACATTTGGAAAGATGGTAAAACCAGTCATACGATTACCGTCCCTATGGCAAGCAAAATGAAATCTATTACCATCAATGCCGATTTTCCTGACATGTACGAATTGGATAACTATTATCCACCGTTGGCCGATCGCTATAAGGAATATGACCTGAACTCCGATGTACTTGGAACCTTCAAGAT
>JABDPU010000218.1 GCA_013042625.1 Flavobacteriaceae bacterium
AGGAGTTCATGAGGTAGATGCCGATATTCAACATCGTGGTAAAGGATCGGTAACGAAAGTTATTACCATGATCATAATAATGAACCTGGTGTTCTCTTTTGACTCTATTTTGAGCGCAATGGCTCTAACCAATGTGTTCTGGGTGATGGCTACCGCAATTATAATCGGTGGATTATTAATGATCTGGTTGGCTGATAGAGTGGCAAATTTCCTTCAGAAAAATCGGATGTACGAGGTGTTAGGCTTGTTTATCCTGTTCATAGTTGGAATAATGCTTCTTACAGAGGGTGGTCATTTGGCGCATTTAAAACTTTTCGATAATGAAATTACACCAATGAGTAAGACCACATTCTATTTCGTTATCGCTATTTTGGTAGTTACCGACCTGGTTCAAAGCAAATATCAGAAAAAGCTGATTGCTGAACAGGAACATCATAGCTCAGAGAAAGAGGACGCTTAAAAGTCGATTTTCTTTTTACGGAGTTCAAAATTCTGTCCGAGATATACTTTACGAACCATCTCGTCTGCTGCCAGTTCCTCCGGTACACCTGCCTTAAGAATGCTGCCTTCAAACATCAGGTAAGTCCGATCTGTAATGGCTAAAGTCTCCTGTACGTTATGGTCGGTGATAAGAATTCCGATATTCTTTTTGGTAAGCTTTGCCACAATACGCTGAATATCCTCAACAGCAATGGGATCTACTCCGGCAAAAGGTTCATCGAGAAGAATAAAATTCGGGTCGGTTGCTAATGCGCGGGCAATCTCGGTACGGCGTCGCTCTCCACCGGAAAGCAAGTCACCTCGATTTTTACGTATATGGCTAAGGCCAAACTCTTCGATAAGGGACTCCATTTTCATTTTCTGTTCCTTCTTCGATAATTTGGTAAGCTGTAATACACTTAGAATATTGTCCTCAATGCTTAGTTTTCTGAATACAGAAGCTTCCTGTGCCAAATATCCAATTCCGCTTTGAGCCCTTTTATACATCGGGAAGGACGTAATTTCTGTATCATCGAGAAAGATCCGGCCACCATTGGGTTTGATCAAACCAACAATCATATAAAAACAAGTGGTTTTCCCGGCTCCATTTGGCCCGAGCAAACCGACGATCTCTCCCTGGTTCACCTTAAGGGAAACATCCTTGACAACCTTTCGGCCGGCATAGGACTTCATCAAATTATCTGCTCTGAGGATCATTGTACTTGTTTAAAGCTAAAATAGTAAAAACGTTATCATGAGGCAGCTAACTGCACTTTTTTATTAAAAGATTAACTCTGGTTTTCAAGGGCTTCCCAGAATTCATAAGCTCGTCTGAGATGAGGAATAACAATTGTTCCCCCAACCAGTGTAGCAATGCCCAAGGCTTCGCTAATTTCCTCTTTACTCACACCTTCTTTAAAACTTGTTTCCAGGTGATATCGAATACAATCATCACACCGAAGAACTGCAGAGGCTACCAGTCCGAGTAGTTCCTTGGTCTTCACATCAAGGGCGCCTTCCTGGTACGCATTAGTATCCAGGTTGAATATGCGTTTGATGATCTTATTGTTGTCGGCAA
The DNA here is from genome assembly GCA_013042625.1 of Flavobacteriaceae bacterium. Lineage (GTDB taxonomy): Bacteria > Bacteroidota > Bacteroidia > Flavobacteriales > Flavobacteriaceae > SHLJ01. Next base: position 1,559 of record JABDPU010000218.1, read on the forward strand.
GGATCTTTTCATTCATCCTTTCCCTGTAGCTGTTAAATTCTGAAACTATATCAGGCATTGGCAATTTCTTTTTTCTTTTGATTTCTGATTACAACTTTTGAAATATAAATGCTGACCTGGTATAAAATGAGCACCGGAATGGCTACTATTATCTGGCTAGCCACATCGGGAGGGGTAATTATTGCCGATAAGATCAGCACTAACACAAGGGCATATTTCCTGTATTTCCTGAGAAATTCAGGAGTTACCAGTCCAACTCTTGTCAGAAAATAGATTACAATAGGCAACTCGAATATCAATCCGGATGCCAAAACCGAAGCACGAACAAGGCCTATATATGAACCCAGGTCTATTTGATTTTCAACGAGATCTGCAACTTGATAGGTCCCGAGGAAATTTATTGATAACGGGCTCACAACATAATAACCGAATAATACACCAAGGAAAAATAATAGAGAAGAAACCACTATAAATCCACGTGCATTCTTACGCTCGTTTTCATAAAGTCCCGGACTGATAAATTTCCAGAACTCATAAATGATATAGGGAAATGAAATCACTAGTCCTGCCGTGATAGACGTCCAGATGTGTGCAGAGAACTGTCCTGCCATAGTTCTGTTCTGAAT
>JABDPU010000226.1 GCA_013042625.1 Flavobacteriaceae bacterium
TTTCTGAGAACTGTGGCATTTTGTTGAGTTCCATTAAGGCCGGAGAATGTAATAACTCGCCGAATTTAGGATTCTTGGCTATTTCCTGAAACGCAGGATTCTTAGCCAATTCAACAAATGCTGATGATTTGGCTAATTCGTTAAAACCAGGATTCTTTGCCAACTCCGTAAAGGCGGGATTTTTCATCATATTGATGAAGCCTCCACTCATGGTCATGCCAACAAAATCGGGATTTCGCGCCATTTCCTTGAATACTTCTGATTTAGCCAGTTTTTGGAATTCAGGATTCTTTGCCAATTCACTAAACTGTCCGTTTTTAGCCAGTTCATTAAATTGAGCGTTTTTAGCCATTTCCATTAATGAAGGATTCTTGGCCAATTCCTGAAATGCCGGGTTCTTAGCAAAATTGATAAAGGATCCGCTAAAGGTAGATCCTATTAATGCCGGATTTTTGGCTAATTCTTTAAATACCCCGGATCTGGCCAATTCCATAAATTCAGATGACTTCATAACCTCGCTAAATCGAGGTGATTTAGATAATTCTGACAATGCAGGATTTTTAGCTAAATCATAAAAATTGGCAGATTTCATTACCTCTTTGAATTGCGGCGATTTGGCCATTTCCATAAAGGTTGGTGACCTCGCCAATTCAGCAAGAGACGGATTTTTCGCCAACTCTGCAAAGGCAGGATTTTTTGCCAATTCCAAGAACTGCGGATTTGCAGCCAGGGCTGTAAATTCCGGAGACCTCATCAAGGTCGTAAAACTTTCATTTGCCATCAGTTGCTGAAAATTCTGATCCTGTAGAATTTGCTGAACCTCTTCACCATCAAAATCAACGTTCACTTCAGAACGATCACCTTCATGCTTTTCTGCTTTTTCAACCCCATCAATGGTTGATCCTGCAGCGTCTTCCGGTGAAAGCGTAAAAGATCCTCCAGCAATGAAATATCCTAAAAGTGCAAGGGAGATAAGTGCAACTATCAGTCCGAAAACTTTTTTTGGATTTTTCATAAAAATTTGAATTAAATTGGTTGTATATCTTTAAAGATACAAAATATTAATTTAACCCCTTGATGCAGAAATACTTAGTGGAAAAAGTGCCATTCAAAGATGGTTTCATTCAATTTCAAGTTTCAGGATCGGGTGATCCTTTGGTCCTTTTACATGGCTTTCTTGAGGACCTGAGCATTTGGAACAAAATGATTAATGGGCTTGTTTCTGAATATAAAATTGTAACAATTGACCTTCCCGGACATGGGAAGAGTTCGTGTTTTGACGATGTACATTCCATGGAGGATATGGCGGAGGCTGTTAAAGCTGTTTTAGATGAACTTCAACTGGAGAAAATAATTATAGCCGGACATTCAATGGGTGGCTATGTGGCACTGGCCTTTGCTGAAATCTATCCGGAATTTATAATCGGACTGGCATTGATAAATAGTACACCTTACCCGGATAGCGAAGAGAAGAAATTGAATCGAATGCGTGCAGTTGAAGCCGTCGAATACAATCTGAAGAATTTTGTGAGCCTGTCTATCCCGCAACTTTTTGCTCCGGAGAACCGAACTCGGTTAAAAGACAATATTGCAGCTCTAAAAGATAAGGCCATCTTCATGGAGCAAGGGGGCATTACCGCTGCCTTAAATGGAATGAAGGATCGCCCTTCAAGAGTGCAGCTAATTAAAAATGGCTCGTTTCCAACTCTGATTGTATTCGGCCGTGAAGATTCCGTAGTTGATATTGAGCGACTAAAAAAACTGGACTCCATTGACGAGGTTACTGTAGTTGAATTAGAGGGTGGACATATGAGTTATCTGGAGGCATTGAATGATTTATCTTACTATTTTATGCGTTTCATCGAAAATTTATGACGTTTTAACGCTTTTATTGATTTTTTTTTCTATGTTAGTGCTCCCTAAAATCTACCTGACATGAACAAACCTACTAAATCCAACTCCGTACAGAGGCTGTATTGTGATGTGTTCGGCCACCGTTATGAGATCTCGAGGAAGGTTACTTCCTACGTTAAGGAATACAAATGCCGGTGTTGCAAAAAGGAATTGACTACTGACAGTAATGGCGGATTAACGGAACTTACGCCTACTTTTAAAGAAATTAACTCGGTTCTTGAGCGCATTCATGAGGTGCGATTGATGCGTTCGAAGAAAAAAGCTATCACTTCGTCGATTTATTGAAAACCTAGCTCCCTCATTACTAAGTATTTACTATCTTAGGCTTCCTTCTAAAATTAATTAATAGCAAATACCTAGTGAAAAATCTTTACTGCTCATTCTTCGGTCACAAATATGAAGTGACCAAAAAAGTAACTTATCACGTTAAAGAATACCGCTGTCGTCATTGCGGGGAACAAGTTACCACCAGTGGAAATGGTGGATTGACTTTACTCACTCCAAAGTATAAAGAGATCAATGCTGTTCTGGAGCGTATTCACCAAAAACGTTTGAAGCGAAGAGAACTTATTCTTGATCGCTAGTTGCGTTCCAGCCTCGGGCTGTTAATGGAATTCGGGTTTCTGCCCTGGTAATCAGGTGGCATCCATCCGTCTTTTCTTTTATATATCCAATAACCGTTAAATTAGGATTCGCTTTAATCTTCGGGAAATCCTCCTGACTAACTGTAAAGAGCAATTCATAATCTTCTCCTCCGTTAAGGGCAATGGTTGTGCTATCAAGATTAAATTCTTCGCAGCTTGATATCACCTGAGGATCTAATGGGATTTTATTCTCGTAGAGATCGCATCCCACATCTGCTTCGTTACAAAGATGCAGCACCTCAGAAGATAAGCCATCACTGATATCGATCATTGCAGTTGGTTTTACACCCAGATCTTTTAATAATGAGATCACATCAACCCGCGCTTCCGGCTTTAGCTGACGTTCTAGCAGGTAGGAATAAGGATCAAGATCAGGTTGATTTTTAGGATTAACCTGAAAGACCTGTTTTTCCCTTTCAAGAACCTGAAGTCCCATATAGGCCCCACCCAGATCACCGCTAACGACCAAGAGGTCGTTTGGCCTGGCTCCTGAACGCAATACAGCCTTGTCCTTCTCAACATGACCAATTGCAGTAACTGATATGATCATCCCTGTAGCAGAACTACTCGTATCTCCACCAACCATATCAATATTATATAGTGCACACGCCGTTTTTATACCTGAATAAAAATCCTCGAGTGCCTCTAAACTGAAACGGTTTGAAACAGCAATGGAGACTGTTATTTGGGAAGCTGTGGCATTCATAGCATAAATGTCTGAGAGATTTACTATCACGGCCTTATATCCCAAATGCTTTAATGGCATATAAGCCAGGTCGAAATGTACACCTTCGATGAGCAAGTCGGTTGATACCACAATATCCTTTCCGTCGAAATTCAAAATCGCAGCGTCATCACCTCCTGCTTTCTTTGTAGAGGAATTATTTATCGGGAAATTCTCAGTCAATTTTCTGATCAAATTGAATTCACCAATAGAACTTATTGGTGTGAGCGATTGGTCTTTGTTTTCAAGCATGGTGCAAAAATAAACTATTCATTACAGCCCCAATTTACCGTTCATCGATTATTTTTTGGATAAAAAGTTTAAAAATTGTGCATTTCATCGAATTTTTTTGACTTTTATCGTCGAGAAAGAGATTTTGCTATACATTCATGAATCCAAATCTAAACTATAGCTTAATTATGAACACTACTTTTAATCTGTGTGCTAACTTCGGGCACAACTTTTACAGGGAGAAGGAGAAAGGAAAATATTCCGATGTTGTAAAATGCAAAAACTGTTCAAAAGAAATTCAAATGAACCGTGATGGTGATTATGAAGATACTAAAGGAACCAAAGCGGCCATAAGCCGGGTGATGCAAAAACTAAATCTGCTCAGAAGCCAGTATTCTATCAAAAATAAAAAACAAGCTTCAACTATATAGTTCGTAACATTCCCCTTTTATCATTAAGGCGCTGAAGATTTCATAATTGAAAATTCAGCGTCATTTTTTATGCCGCTATTCAATAAGGAAATCCTATCCTGATATATGCTAATATAATGTTAGTCGACATGGAATTACAGCAGTTATATCGTATATTTGCCATTATTTAGAAAAATTCTATATAAGGAATGATTAAAGTTTCTGACACCGCTAAAGCGAAAGTGATTGAACTGATGCAGGCCGATGGTTTTAATCCCGACCAGGATTTTGTCCGGGTGGGTGTAAAAAGCGGTGGCTGCTCCGGCTTATCATACGATCTCAAATTCGATAATTCAAAGGAAAACGAGGACAAAGTCTTTGAAGATAATGATGTAAGAATTATTGTTGATAAAAAGAGCTTCCTTTACCTGGTAGGAACCACATTGGATTATTCGGGCGGATTAAATGGCTCCGGATTTATGTTTAATAATCCCAACGCCAACAGGACCTGTGGCTGTGGAGAAAGTTTTTCACTTTAAAGAATGCTATGAACAAATATACTGAAGATGATCTGCGGGAAGAGTTAAAAACCAAGGAGTACGAATATGGTTTTTATACCGATATAGAATCTGATACCCTGCCTATTGGTTTAAATGAAGATATTGTCAGGGCAATTTCCAAAAAGAAAAGCGAACCCGAATGGATGACTGAATGGCGTCTGGAAGCATTCAGAATCTGGTGCGATATGGAAGAGCCTGACTGGGCAAATGTGACTTATGAAAAACCGGATTTTCAGGCGATTTCCTATTATTCCGCACCAAATAAAAAACCGAAATACAACAGCCTTGATGAAGTCGATCCCGAACTTCTGGCTACATTCGAGAAGCTGGGAATTTCCCTGGATGAACAAAAGAAATTGACAGGTGTTGCCATGGATGTAGTTGTTGATTCGGTTTCGGTAGCGACCACCTTTAAAAAAACCTTAGCTG
>JABDPU010000244.1 GCA_013042625.1 Flavobacteriaceae bacterium
GGGTTGCGGGACAGCTGTTTTGGCTATACTGTCTGCAATGAAGGGAGCCAGATCAATAGATGCTATAGATATCGATCACTGGAGCTATGTCAACTCCCTGGAAAACGTAAAAAGGAACAACCAGGAAGAGATTCGGGTACTGGAAGGGGATGTAAAGGCTATTCCCGAAAAGAAATACGACCTGATTCTGGCCAATATAAACAGGAATATTTTATTGTCTGATATTCCTTCCTATTCAGAGCATTTGGAAGAAAAAGGGCAATTATTGCTAAGCGGATTTTATAAAGCAGATTCAGAATTAATTAACCGGAAGTGTGTGGAGGCCGGACTGCGTCTGAAATCACAGCAAGAAAAGAATTCCTGGATGGCTGTTCTTTATCATAAGGACTGACCAAAAGATTTAGGTCCTGCACAGCGCGCAAAGCTTTGAAACAAATGGATCTATGAAAAATTCCATACGGAATGTAAAGTCGGAAAAATTACTATATTAGTAAAAATTCTTCGCTATGGGACAAAAAGAAAAATTTTCAGAAGAGCTGCTTCTTGAAGAAGTCACAGTAAAACAACACGAGATCGTCCTGTTTAATGATGATGTGAATACTTTTGATCACGTTATCGAAACTCTTATTGGTGTTTGCGACCATACCCCGGAACAGGCAGAGCAATGTTCTCTTATCGTTCATTACAACGGGAAATGTACCGTAAAAACAGGAGAATACGATGATTTAAAACCACGTTGCAGCAAATTGCTCCAGGCAGGTTTAAATGCCGAGTTGGTCTGAGGACAGCGTTTTGTTACTTTCTTGCCGTTATCCGTTCAGAGACCCGGATCAACCTTATAAATCATAGCTTTTTGAGAGTAGGTTTAACAGTACTCACCTTTTGTTTCAGTGTGATTTGCCTCGCACAGGAATTCCCCCCTATTCAGAATTACGCTCCTTCGGACTACAATGCCGAGAACCAGAACTGGTCCATTTCCCAGGCTGAAAACAAACATATGTACATCGCCAATAGTAAAGGGCTGTTGGAATTTAATGGTGCCTCCTGGGCTCAGTACGCCTTGCCCAATGAAAGTATTGTCAGATCGGTCAACGCCCTCGAAGATAAAGTGTATACGGGGGGATATATGGAATTTGGATACTGGGAGAGGAAAGATATGGGAGTATTGCAATATTCTTCCTTGTCAGATTCCATTAAAGAAGACCTCCTGCCGGATGAAGAATTCTGGAATATCATAAAATTAGATCGATTCATTGCCTTTCATTCTCTCGATAGGATCTATTTGTACAATTTGCAGGATAATTCAATTAAATGGATAGAATCTGATACTTCCCTGCCTAAGGTATTTAAGATCGGACAGACCCTTTACTTTCAAAAACTCAATGAAGGAATATTCAAAATAGAAAATGGGGAGGCAGTTTTGGTGTTCGACTTTGATATTTTTCAGGATGATGAGGTAGTTAATATTTTTGAAAGAGAAGAGGATCTCCTAATACTCACCCGTCACAATGGATTTTACACCATCAGGGACGGTGTCCTGACTTCCTGGGATGCTGGTGCAAATTCATTGATATCGGAGATGAGCGTGTATTCTGCAGTACAATTGAAAAATAAAAACTACGCACTTGGAACAATTTCAAATGGTTTAATCCTCCTCGATGAAGAAGGATCTCTGGTATCTAAGGTGGATCAGTCGGGCGGACTTCGAAACAACACCGTCCTGTCTGTATGCGAAGATATGGATGGGACTCTCTGGTTAGGTCTTGATAACGGAATTAGCTTTCTCAACCTTAATTCTCCTTACAGGATTTATCAGGATCTGAGCGGACTTACCGGAAGTGTTTATGCGATACAATCTTTTAATGATATTCTCTATCTGGGCACAAATCAGGGATTGTTTTATAAAAACCCCTCCTCAGAATCTGGCTTTACAATGATCCCCGGTACTGAAGGTCAGGTATGGACACTAGAGGTTTTTAATGGTATGTTGTTTTGTGGTCATCATGAAGGAACATTTCAAATTGAGAATAAAAAAGCAAGGAAAATTGCCGGAATACCGGGTACCTGGAAGTTTAGTCTGATCCCGGACAGACCTGATTTGCTGATGCAGGGAAATTATGGGGGACTAAATATTTTGGAATTTAAACAGGGCGAATGGGGATTGAGAAATGCCCTGGAAAATTTTGATCACTCCTCCAGGTTTTTTGAGATACGGAACAATGAAATATTCGTGAATCACGAGTACAAAGGTTTGTTTCATATTAAGGTAGATAAGGACTATAGGGTAGCACAATCAATAGAAGTTGATACTTTACATCGAGGTGTAAACTCAGGCCTGGTTAAATTCCGGGATGAAATCCTCTTTGCTTACAAGGAGGGGATCTTTAAGTTTGATGCGTCAAAAGAAGGCTTTAAAAAAGACACTTTGTTGAGTGAGATCTTCGATGGGGGAGAGTACGTATCAGGTAGATTGATTTCAGATAATACCGGGAAAAACCTTTGGGTGTTTACTGAGAAAAACATCAATTATGTCACCCGTGGTAATCTTGATAATCGCAATGTTATTCGAGCAATTCCACTGATAGAAACAGAAAGAAGGGGAATCAGAGGATATGAATCCATTTATGGACCGGGAGACAACGGGGACTATTTTATCGGTACTAGCAATGGTTATGTGAGGCTTAATACAGATATGATTTCAGATAGAAATTTTGAAATTCGCCTGGGTGAGATCTCGGTATCTGATAGGAGCGGGAGTATAGTAGAGAATTCAATGATTGATCCCGGGGAGGAAGGTGAGTTCAGAAATAAAGAAAACAACCTGCAGATTCATTACTATTCTCCCGAGTACAAGGCCCTTGTTAAACCACAATACCAATATCAGCTTCTGGGGATGTATGATGATTGGAGTGATTGGACCGAAAATACCTCAGTTACCTATTCTAATTTGCCTCATGGATCGTATACCTTCCAGGTAAGGAGTAGGGCCGGGAACGGTGCATCTCTGAATACGGCCAGTTTTTCGTTTTCAATTGCCAGACCCTGGTACCTCACCGGACTGGCATTTATCACTTACTTTCTTCTTGCCGTAGTGGGATCCGTTCTTATTCACAGAACATACAGGCGATATTACAGGGGACATCAGCAGGCGCTCATCGAAGAAAACAAACGGGAAATGGCACTGGCCAAGGCACGGAATGAAAAGGAAATAATCAAGCTGAAGAACAAACAGCTTAAGAAGAAATTTAAAAACAAGAACAATGAGTTGGCTGCGTCTACGCTGAGCATTATTAGAAAGAATGAACTTTTGTCGAAGGTAAAAGAACAACTACTCAGCTCAGATGACGAGGGGACTACATCGGTGAAGCAGATTGTAAAAATCATCGATAAAAGTATCAACCGGAACGATGACTGGGAGATGTTTATGAAAGCGTTTAACCATGCAGACCGAAAGTTTCTTAAGAAATTGAAGAAAGTCCACCCTAATCTCTCCCCGAACGACATTAAATTATGTGCTTATTTACGACTCAACTTATCCTCCAAAGAAATAGCTCCACTTCTCAACATTTCACCCAGAAGTGTAGAAATCAAACGTTATAGATTGCGAAAAAAAATGAATCTAACCCATGATTCTAATCTCACCGATTATATTCTGACCCTATAACATCCTATACATTTTTTTCTTCTTACCTCAACATCACCTATACAATACGTTTTTCTACTTCCGATATCATCAAGAAAAACCCATTGTTAGCTCCCATTTTTAGGAGACCATTATCAAATTCGTAAAAACATTGCCCAAAAAATACACTGTATACTTTTTGTAGGGGTAAAATTTATGGTATTGATAAATAATTAGGATAAGTTTAACGGTTGGTCAATGTGAAATCTTGTGATTTCCGGTTTTCATCCGGGTTTTACAAAAACTATGTGACCGGCACTCGATAAAGGAGAGATAAAATATAGCAGATTCTGATCTCCATGTGAAGAGTCATTTTACCGAAAGCTCAACTTAAACAAAATATCACTATGAAGAACATTGTACTAAGAGCATTACTTTTCTTATTCACTTTGGGTATCTACGCCCAGACAGATCAGGTCTCGGTCGTCCAGAATGAGAATGGAGCTAAATTGGTCGTGAATGGAAAGGATTTCATGATCAACGGGATGAATTGGGATTATATCCCTATCGGCACCAATACGGTAAATGCCGAATTCTGGAAAAAACCGGATGATATTATAAAAGCCGGTTTGGATACGGAAATGTCACTTCTGAAGAATATGGGAGTGAATGTAATACGTCAATATACAGGCGTCCCCGCCAGATGGATTAAATACATCTACGAAAACTACGGGATTTATACCATGTTAAATCACTCCTTCGGAAGATATGGTTTGACATTGGATGGGGTTTGGACTCCGGTAACTATTTATTCTGAACCGCGAACACAGGAATTTTTAATGAGTGAAGTAGAGAATCTGGTAAGGGAATACAAAAACACTCCAGGTTTACTCTTGTATTTGTTAGGTAATGAAAATAACTACGGTTTGTTCTGGCAGGGAGCCGAAACGGAAGATTTTCCTGATGATGAAGAAGAAAAGAAATTTATAGGAGAATCCAGAGGGCGTCCTATGTACAAACTTATGAACGAAGCAGCAGTACTGATGAAGTCCATGGATTCTTCACATCCCGTGGCCATATGTAATGGAGATGTTCTCTTCATAGACATTGTTGCAGAAGAATGTAAGGATGTAGATATCTATGGTACCAATGTTTACCGGGGTGTTTCTTTCGGAGACATGTTTGATGTGGTAAAAGAAAAACTCAACAAGCCTCTGATGTTTACTGAATTTGGCGCGGATGCATTCAACGCAATTGAAAATGCGGAGGATCAGAAATCACAGGCTTACTACATGGTAGGCAACTGGGAGGAGATCTACGAGAATGCCGCCGGACTGGGCAAGGCAGGAAACTCTATAGGAGGCTTTACCTTCCAATTTAGTGATGGCTGGTGGAAATACGGTTTTGACGATCGAAAGAACGCAGACGTTCACGATAATAATGCATCCTGGGCCAATGGGGGATATGCTATTGATCTTGAACCCGGTGAAAATAATATGAATGAAGAATGGTTTGGTGTCTGTGCGAAAGGGCAGACCAATCCACGAGGCCTCTATGATCTTTATCCGAGAGCTGCCTATTATGCTCTGAAGGAAGCACACAGGTTAAACCCATATGAAGAAGGTGTCACCCTTGATTTTATTGAAAATTATTTTGACAACATAAGCCTAATGGATGCAGTCCTGAAGGCAAGAGGCGATAAAGCTGCCCTGGTGGGCGAGAAAGCCAATATGTTAAGGGTAAGCAAGATGGAGGCCAGGTTTACCACATTTAATACAGGGGGTAACCTGATCACAACACCCCAGAATGCAGATCCTGATGAAACCGTATATCCCAACCAACTCGGTTTTGATCATATGCAATCTTACTTCGTAGGGGTGGAAGGAAATCCTGCACCGAATATGAAGGCGAATGTTAATGTCAATATCCTGGGTAACGTAGCCCAGAATCCAATTGACGAGATTTTTTATGAAAACAGGGGTCGACCAGTAGTTGTAGAAACAGATGAAGGAGATGTGGTTCTCAGCGACGTAAATCGTGTTCAGATTTACAATGCGTCCTACGAATGGAAAACAAAACAATTTGACATAAGGGGGTTCTACCGAACCGGACATTATCACTGGGGATATGAAGGAGATTTCTTTGGGCTGTATCCCGAGGCGAATTATGGGCCTAATCTAGACATCTACAATGGTGAGATCAGCGGATTTGAAGTAGATGGTAAAAGTTTCCTGGACGGATTTAAAGCAGCTTTCGGCCCGCAATTATGGTGGGGGGCGAACCCTGCCGTACTTCTGAAGTACAGTAAATCTCTTGGAAATTACCATTTTACGGGGATCTTTCATGAGGACATAGACAACTTTGGCAATATCGTTTCCTCTCTGGCGGTACCCATGCCAAGGACAAGGCGTGCCACCCTCTATGTTGAGCGGGAGTTTGGAAAACTTGGAATAGAAGTGGGAGGTATTTGGGGCGGTCAGCCTCTTAATGGGAGAGAGTTTCAGATTGCCGAAGACAATCCCAATTACGATCCTGAAAATCCGGGATCTGAATCGAAGTATATCATTTACACCGACGAAGTAAATTATAAAGACAATTGGGGAGCCAAAGCAA
>JABDPU010000247.1 GCA_013042625.1 Flavobacteriaceae bacterium
CGAGAACCATTTCCAGTCCATTTCGCCGGATTTTCATCAAACATTCCATCTAATAGCGGGTGAGCTTCACCTCCCAGTGGCTGATATCCGTTTTCCCATTGCGGAACCTTAAAGGATTCTCCCGGGATATAATAGAAATTGTTATCTCGTTTATACTCTGCACTGGTATCATCGTTCTCACCAAAATCAGAATAACCTTCAGGCTTGGACAAACTCTTATAATTCCGTGCCACATGATTAGGAACAATGTCAATGAGAAGCTTTAAACCGGCTTCGTGTGTTCTTTTTATCAACGACTCAAATTCCTCAAGCCGTTTAGCAGGATCAACCGCCAGGTCGGGATTAACATTGTAATAATCCTTTACGGCATAGGGCGAACCTGCTCTTCCTTTAACCACATCCGGGTCATCATTGGAGATTCCATATTCCGTATAATCTGTGATCACATCATGATGCGGTACTCCAGTATACCATACATAGGTCACACCGAGATCTTTGATTTCCCGAAGGGCTTTGTCGGTGAAGTCATTAAACTTACCAACGCCATTTTCATATTTGGTTCCCCATGGTTTATTCGTATCGTTGGTATTGCCGAACAAACGCGTAAATACCTGGTAGATCACCTCTTTCTTTTTCAAATCTTCAGTCATTGAGTTTAGTGGGTTTTCGGGCTCGGTCTTGCACGAAGAAATCGCCAAGATTCCAATGATCATCAAGCTAATCGTCCGCCGCATATTATTATTTGGTTTTGATTTTTAGTTTCATATTCTGTTCAGAATCCCAATACAACGGTATCCGTAATGTGCTGGTCGCTTTATTATAATCGAAATTCACCTTTTTACCATTTTTTCGGATCACTTTTGGCTCTTTGTCCATATTGCGAACAACCATGACCATTTCCATAACTATGGGATCAGTATTTGATCCGGGAAGATTATTGAATTCAAAACTCTTCTTCTTGCCAGAAGAACAGCTTTCAATCCTAAGCAGATCATAAAGGCCCTTTTCAAAGGCATCTACTGTTGAGCCATCATCATTATAAAGTGTAGCCCAGCTTTCATCAACAGAAGGATCTGAATAGTAATGCAGCTCAATCTTGGAAAAATCGTATTCCGAAGTATTCTGCATCGGTTTAGCCATTGGAACAAAAGATCCGCTTTTTACAAAAACCGGTATGCTTGCTTCATTCGTTTTCACTTTGATGGTCTGACCGCCTGAATAACTATCACCGGTATTAAAATTAAACCAATTTGAACCTGAAGGCAGGTAAACCTCTTTCTCGCTTTCTCCCGGATTGATTATTGGTGAAACCAGGAATGCATCACCCCACATATAGCTATCGGAATAGGTCAGAAGTGTGCTGTTACCCGGTTCATTAAAAAACAGGGGCCTCATAAATGGAACACCGGTTTGACTATTTTCAAAAGCCAGGTTATAATTATAGGGTAACAGTTTATATCGTAACTCAACAGACTGTTTGGCCAATGCTTTCGTTTTTGGCTCCCTGTAAACCGGTTCAGAGGGCACTATTTCCTGGGCATGAGGCCGGAAAATAGGTTGAAATACTCCATATTGTAACCAGCGCGTATATAGCTCATCATCGAGGTTCGGACCTGCAAAACCACCCAGGTCTGAATGAAAATATCCCATGCCCTGCATTCCCATTTGCAATGCGATTTCAGTCTGTGGATACAATCCGCCCCAGGACCGACTCACATCGCCCGACCACGGAATCAAACCAAAACGCTGTGATCCCGAGTATCCCGCTCGCATGAGAATAAAAGGTCTTTGATTGGGAAAATCATTACGATATCCATCAAATACCAGTTTAGCCCAATCATGACCATAAGTGTTATGTACCTCGTTGGCGGTCCCGGTTTCATGTATCAGGAATTCAGGATGTGCCTCGGGTTCACCAAGGTCACCCCAGACGCCGTCTACGCCCATCTCGGCTAATTCTTTATAAATATTCCAGAACCATTTTCGACCACTTTCGCTATAAACATCGACTATCCCGGAATTTCCAAAATAAAAATCGAAGACGCCCGGTTTACCACTTAAGTCAAGTGCCAGTGCTTTGTTGTCAACAGCCTCCTGCCATCTCTTGGAGGTTGTTAGAATAAAAGGTTCTGAAATTAAAACGGTTTTTACATTTTGCTTTTTAAAATCATCGATCATTTTCTTAGGCGTAGGGAATGAATCCCTGAGAAACTCGAGGTTTCCCATATGTCCCTGGATGTCTTTACCAAACCAGTAAATATCCAGGATAACTGCATCGACAGGGATTTTTTCTTCTTTAAATTTCTGAATGGTTCGCCTGGTCTCAGCTTCGGAATGATAGCCAAACCGACTGGAGAAATTACCAAATGCCCAACGAGGAGGCAACGGCTGTTTCCCGGTAAGATCGGTGTAATTATCTATGACATCATACCAGTCATCACCCACAATTACCTGGTATGTTTTTCTTCCTGAAATCGTTTCATAAGAAAAGGTGTTATCCATACTGGTATCAAGATCGAGGTAGCCGACAGGAGCATTATCGAAATGCACCATATACTGATTAGACGACATGACGATGGGCATAGAGAAATTCATAAGAGGTGACCGGAACTCATATCCATAATGCGCTTTATTGTAAAGCTGCAATTTATTCCCGCGACGATTCATACCCAGGGCTCGTTCACCTCCACCGTATAACACTTCTGTCTGGGAAATATTAAACTGAATAGCTTCACCATAATCGGTTTTATGGTAGCCTTTTTTTTCTGAAAGAATTGTTCTGTCCTTAAACGAATAGGCAATTTGAAAAGGATTCTTATTTATAACCAGGCTGATGCCACCGGCATGAACGATTATCTCTTCAGTTCCCTCTATGATATCATTTACAGGTGAACTGGAGTTCAACACTACAGCATGTGATTCGTCTTTGAATTCCTGTCCGTTCGGAATGAAAGTAGTTTCTACAATTTCAGGGGAATAATACCTGATATAATATTTTCCATCGCTTACTTCGATTACAAGTCCATTGTTGGTTTCTTTTATGCTTTCGAAAATACGATCGGTATTACCCAGAACAGGCTTTTCTATTTCAAATAACCACAAGATGGACTCTTCAAAGGCATCCCGCCATAATTTTTCGTTATGGTGACCATCCTTAATAAGCTTTCTTTCAATATTTGATGCATTAAATCCTGATTTTTCCATTAACCCGATCATCCTGTCCATATCAGGAACCGCCTGATCTCCTTCCTGATCACCCATCAGGAAAAACATTCTCATATCATCCTGTTTACCATTGGTAATTGCCAGCTTATAAGCGTTATCTGCTATCCAAAATGAAGGAGAGAATATACCGGCTTTTCCAAATATATCGGGATAACTCAATGCCGCATAATGCGAAATGAGTCCGCCGAGAGAACTTCCCATTATAGCAGTGTTGTTTGAATCGGGTTTAGTCCTGAAGTTACTATCGATATAAGGTTTAAGATTTTCAACCAAAAACTTTACATAGGCTTCCCCTTGCGGATTTGGCACTCGAGGATGTGCCCACGGTACATATTCATTAAATCTGAATTCCTGTCCGTTATCGATCCCTATGACAATGGCTTTAAAGCCAGTATCACCGGTAATTCGGTCCATGATTTCATCTACATTCCATTCTCCTGCATAGGAAGTGGCCTCATCAAAGAGATTTTGTCCGTCATGCATATACACTACCGGGTAGCGCTCCTTAGAATCTTCATAATCCTCCGGCAGGTAAGCCCAAATTCTTCTGGTACGATCAAGCTGTGGAATTTCAAATTCATTTGTTATGATCTGAACATTTTTCCTGGCTGTCGATTTAACGGGCTGTGTACTTCCCGGGACAGTCCAACCTTTGATAGTAATGTTAATCGTGCTTTCACCACTGTTGCAGTCATATGATCGATTATCAAGGGCGCTTCCATCACTGTTCACTTCCACTGTGGACCATGAGCCCAGGGTGAATTTAAACAGCATCCTGCAATATTCCTGAGGCAGAGTAATTCTATATTGTTCGTCGGTCTGAGTTAATTTGAAGTCTTCCTGTCCGCCACTCCAGTCCTCAAAATCTCCTGAAATAAAAATGGATTGCTCAAAATTGTGATCTTCCGGAAGTTCATCAATCACAAAGGTGACCTGTCCAACAGCAAGTTGAAAGACGAAACATGCAAACAAAAAACCAATTCGTTTCAAACTCAATTCAGATTTGTAGTTAAAAGTGTAACTCCTTTTTCTTCCAGTTTAATTTTATCTCTCCAGGAAAGAGATTCTCCAGTTACAATATTTTTGAGGGATTTCCCTTTCAATTGAATTTCCGCAAAGCGCTTCAGGTCTAATGTAATCGGGTCTTCATTTTTATTCAGAATCAGGACAACGGTTTCATCGTCATTCATTCTGGTCAATACATAAGTCCCGTTATCAGGTGCAAAATGAACGGTTTTACCTGAATGTATAGCGGTTGATGCTTTTCTGAAATTCAAAAGTGATTTCATATACTCCTGCATGTCTTTTTGATCATCAGAAAGTCCCTCTCCTGTAAAGGCATTGACCTCATCTCCTTCCCATCCACCGGGAAAATCTGTTCGTATGAGGCCGTGATCACCAGGCTTATCAAAATCATCCATCAATATTTCTGTACCATAATAAACCTGTAGAATCCTAGGCATGACAGCATAAGCAGCAAGTGCCATTTTAGTATTAGTAATATCACCTTTTAACTGAGTGAATATTCGACTTTTATCATGATTGTCGGGGAATACCATAATGCTCTTCGGATTAGCATATGCAAAATCATTAGCAAGGCCTTCATAAATCTTAACAAGGCCCTTGTCCCAGGATTCTTCTTCATTTAAAGCATCAACAACATTTTGTTGCATGGCGAAATCCATGGTGGACTTTAAATTGGAATCATATCCGTCTATATTCTTTGCACCCTCCTGCCAATAGGCGATCAATAATGGATTATAGCTCCATTCTTCACCAACGATATTGAAATCGGGATATTCCTTCATAATAGCCCCGGCCCAATTACTCATAAATTCCTTGTCAGGATAAGGATAAGTATCCTGCCTTATTCCACCCAGTTTAGCTGTTTCAATCCACCAGATACTATTCTGAATCAGATATTTAGCCATAAAAGGATTACGCTGGTTAAGATCTGGCATGGCATCGACAAACCAACCATCGGTCATGCCTTTTTTGTCAATCTCTGAAGCATAGATATCCTGGTTTGTTGTCCTTCTGTGATTTGAAAACTTAGTGCGTTCCCAATTCCAGTCTGCTTTGTTATTTTCATAATTCTCCTGGAAGTTCACCCAATCATCAAATGGCAAATCTTTCATCCACCAATGTTCCAATCCACAGTGGTTAGCTACCTGGTCCATGATCAGTTTCATCCCTTTTTCTTTCAGGGAGCTGGAGAGATTCAGATAATCCTCGAGATCACCAAATCTCGGATCTACATTGTAAAGATCGGTTATAGCATAGCCATGATATGATCCTTCAGGCATATCATTAATGAGCAGTGGACAAGGCCAAATTGCGGTATATCCCAGGTCATGGATATAATCGATATGATTGATAATTCCCTTAATATCCCCACCATGGCGTTTATAATCGTGATTGCGATCAATACCTGTTTGTTTTA
>JABDPU010000252.1 GCA_013042625.1 Flavobacteriaceae bacterium
GCTATATATCGGCTATCAGCACTCTGGCTCACAATTACGACTGCAGCGCCTTCCTGCTCAGCCGCCTGTTTGATATAATGAGCATATTGTTTTGCATTAAAGCCGCCGTCATGTTGTACGGTCAGTGCTTTGTCCACTCCATATTGTCCGAGTGTTGAAGCATCAGCGGTGTTGATACAGACTGCGGTTACTGTTGTTCCCATCTTATCGGCAACGGCTCTGGCATAAGAAGCAACTTCTAAAGCACCTTTTTTTAATTTTCCCTGTTCAGATTCGGTATATACAAGTACAGACATAATTTCTTAATTGATTTGAGATTAAATGACCTTGGCTTCGTTGTGCAACAATTTGATGAGTTCATCTAAATTGTCAGCATCCACTAATTTAATGGCACCTTTTGCAGCTGGTTTTTCAAACTTCACGATTGCGGTATTTACTTCGGCCTGAGCAGGAGCAACCACATTCAGGGGTTTTTTCCTGGCCATCATAATTCCTCTCATATTGGGGATTCGCAAATCACTTTCTTCAACCAGACCTTTTTGTCCACCAACAATCAGGGGTAAGTTTGTGCTAATGGTTTCCTTGCCGCCATCCATTTCACGCATGGCAGTGGCTGTATTTCCATCAATTTCGAGGCCAATGCAATTATTAACGAAAGCAGAACCTGTTAATTCGGCCAGCATTCCGGGGACCATACCACCATTATAATCAATGGATTCCCTACCGGCGATTACCAGGTCATAACCACCACTGTTAACCACCTCGGCCAGTTCTTTGGCCACCTGTAAGCCATCTAAAGGAGTAGTGTCCACTCTGATAGCGGAATCTGCACCTATTGCAAGAGCTTTTCTTAAAGTTGGTTCAACTTCGGCACCGCCAACTGTTACAACATCAACACTGGCGCCCTGTTTTTCCTTAAACCACATAGACCTGGTCAATCCAAATTCATCATTGGGATTGATGACAAACTGAACCCCGTTGGTGTCAAATTTACTATCGGAGTCGGTGAAATTGATCTTGGAAGTGGTGTCCGGAACATGACTAATACAGACAAGTATTTTCATAATAGATCGACAATTTTTTGTTCTGATTTTTGCCTGACAAAGGTACGAAATAATATCAGAATTTCCTATGCATGCATAATAAATATTTGCTGTTTTTTGCCGCTTTTATCTTTACAATAATTCTTATTTTTGCTGTCCGTGACTTAAAGCGACTATGAGAACAATTCAATTTAGAGAAGCTATTTGCGAAGCCATGAGCGAAGAAATGCGTCGGGATGAAAGCATTTACCTTATGGGTGAGGAAGTAGCAGAGTATAATGGAGCTTACAAGGCTTCAAAAGGTATGCTGGATGAGTTTGGAGCAAAGCGTGTTATTGATACGCCAATTTCTGAGCTTGGCTTTGCCGGTGTTGCAGTTGGCTCAACCATGACAGGAAACCGTCCGATTGTAGAATTCATGACATTTAACTTTTCATTGGTGGGTATCGATCAGATCATCAATAATGCAGCCAAGATCAGGCAAATGTCCGGGGGCCAGTTTAAGTGCCCTATTGTATTCCGTGGTCCGACAGGTTCAGCCGGTCAGTTGGCAGCAACCCACTCTCAGGCTTTTGAAAGCTGGTTTGCCAATACGCCTGGTTTAAAGGTAATTGTTCCATCTAATCCATATGACGCAAAAGGCCTTTTAAAGGCGGCTATTCGTGATGACGATCCTGTTATTTTTATGGAGAGCGAGCAGATGTATGGAGATAAAGGCGAAGTGCCTGAAGGCGAGTATATTCTCCCAATTGGCGTTGCAGAGATAAAGAGGCAAGGTACCGATGTGACCATTGTATCCTTTGGAAAGATTATAAAGGAAGCGTATAAAGCTGCCGATGAGTTGGAAAAGGAAGGTATTTCTTGTGAAATAATCGATCTTCGGACAGTTAAACCTATGGATCATGATGCCATCTTGGAATCGGTAAAAAAGACAAATAGGTTGGTCATTTTAGAAGAAGCCTGGCCATTTGGCAATGTGGCTACTGAAATAACTTACCAGGTTCAAAGCCAGATTTTTGATTACCTCGATGCACCGGTCGAGAAAATTAATACAGCCGATACTCCGGCACCTTATTCACCTGTACTTTTGGCCGAGTGGTTACCTAACCATCAGGATGTGATCAATTCGGTTAAAAAGGTGATGTATAAATAATTTTAATATTCCATCGTTATATAAAAGACTTCATTAGCTTAGTCGTTAGTGAAGTTTTTTTATTATGAAAAGATCGCTAACCATTTTATTTTCAATATGTTGTTTTTGGGCTGCCCTGTCTCAAACAAAGGTTAGTGGATATGTCTTCGATGAATACAATGATCCCGTTCCCTTCGCCAATGTCATTTTTAAGAACTCTTCGGAAGGTACAATTACCGATGAGAATGGAAAGTTCTATCTGGAATCTCGAGAGACCTGGAAAACCTTAATAATATCATTTGTGGGATATGACACCATAGAGTATGAACTTGAGAATAAGGTTACTTACAACATGAGGCTGATCCTTGTTGAAGGTGCCGAAGCATTGGATGAGGTAGTCATTACTCGCGGAAAGCAACCTAAAAAGAACAATCCGGCGATCGAAATCCTTAGAAAAGTATGGGAGAACAAACGCCAGAACGGCCTGCAGCAATTCAGACAATACCAGTACGACAAATATGAAAAAGTTGAGTTCGATATCAATACGGTGGATAGCAGCCTCATACGAAGCAAGTTGTTCAGAGGCATGGAATTCGTTTTTGAATTTGTTGATACTTCCAGGGTAACCGGAAAAACCTATCTGCCCATGTTTATTAACGAGGCAGTTTCAAAAGTATATGGCGATAATGATCTAAAGAAGGAGAAGGAAGATCTTTTGGGTAACAAAAATTCGGGTTTTAGTGATAACCAGGTTATAATCGATTTTATTGACGATCTCTATTCCGACTATAACGTCTACGACAATTATCTGAAATTCTATGACAAGAGCTTTGTCAGTCCGTTGTCTACCACCGGAATTAACACCTATAACTATATTCTGGCTGACAGCGCATTAATAGATAATAAATTGTGCTACAATATTATCTACTATCCCAGGCGAAAAAATGAACTGACCTTTAAGGGTGACTTTTGGGTGAGTGATTCCACTTATGCTATAAAAGAGATCAATCTGCAGGCCTCAAAAAGCGCAAATATCAATTGGGTAAAGGAAATCTATATCGAACAGGAATATGAGGTGCTAAACGATTCGATATTCCTGGTGAAGAAGGATTATATGCTTACCGATTTTGCTCTTAATAAGAAGGAAAAGTCGAAGGGTATCTACGGAAAACGAACAACCCTGTATGATAATTACATCTTTGATCAGCCCAAAGAAAAAGATTTTTACGAACAGGAGGTTTATAGTTTTGATGAGTCCATCTATGACCGGGATGATGAATTCTGGGATTCGAACAGGATGGAGGATCTGAATAAAGATGAAAAGGGTGTGTATAAAATGCTGGACACTCTTAAAACAACCAAGAAATTCAAGACTCTTTACAATATTGGAAGCATTCTGTCTTCGGGTTATATTGAGTTTCCGAGTATAAATTTTGATTATGGCCCGATCTTTTCAACCTTCGGATTTAATAGTGTTGAAGGATTAAGAATACGCACGGGTGGCAGAACCTATTTTACACGTAATGATCCCTGGAGACTTGAAGGATTTATGGCTTATGGAACCCGTGATAAGGCTATAAAATATGGCCTTCAGGGGAAAGTGCTGCTTGACAAAAAATCCCGCTTGATCATTTCAGGTGGATTCCGAAAGGATGTGGAACAGATAGGAGCCAGCCTGACGGCTTCTACCGATGTGCTTGGAAGAAGCCTGGCATCCTCTGTTGCCAATATAAGGGGAAACAATAACCAGTTAACCAATTTAAAGCTTGGGGTTCTCGCCTTGGAGGCGGAACCCTGGAAAAATGTTATTTTAAGGTTGGGTGGGAACTACAGATCCCTGGAATCTGCTTCACCTGAGTTTAGCCTGGATTATTTTGATTCTGAATCACCCACTGGGGTTTCTTCAAAAGTTAAACAATTTGAAACCACCTTGTCATTATTTGCCTACCCCGGCAGAAAGATGACTGGTTATGGTGTTGAACGCAATCCGTCAAACGATTATTTCGCGAGCTTTTTTGCCCAGCTTAGCCTGGCATCGGATAATTGGTTTAACAGCGATTTTAAATATACCAAACTACAGCTGGCCTATACGCAGCCCTGGCAAATTGGAGGTTTTGGCCGGTTATGGTCGACAATTGAAGCCGGAAAAACATTCGGTGAAGTTCCCCTGGGTCTTTTAAGTGTTGTTCCTGGCAATCCGTCTTTCTTTTCTATTTACAACGCTTTTTCACAATTAGATTTTTACGAGTTTGTAACCGATACTTATACTTCTGTATACCTGGTTCATACATTCAACGGTCGCTTGTTTTCGAGGATTCCGCTGTTGCGTAAATTAAACCTTAGAGAGTTTGTAAGTGTCCGTGGGGTTTGGGGTGATATCTCAGATGAGAATATCGCACTTAATGCCTCTGGCCTCGAATATCGCGCTCCAAATGAACAGATCTATTGGGAGTACAGTTTTGGGATTGGAAATATCTTCAAGATTCTTCGCGTAGATTTTAATTTTCGTGGCAATTACCTCGACCTGCCAGATGCTCGAAAATTTGGTGTTACTGCTACCTTTGGTTTTGTCTTTTAATGATGGGAATCCCATCCACGCATTAAGCCTTCTGAAAGCATTCGTTTAAAGGCAAAATTACCTACCGAATTAAGGGTCTAAATGCTTTGTAATCGCCTATATTTTACTATTTTTGCCGCGTCGAATAAAAAACTAACACATGGAATTATTAGTCAAATTTTTACCAGCGTTTGGAGTCCTTGGATTACTATTCGTTTTATTTAAGAATGTATGGGTATCTAAACAAGAGGTAGGGGATGAGAAAATGGCACGAATCGCTAAAAACATTGCTGATGGCGCGATGTCATTTTTAAAAGCTGAATACAAAGTTCTTTCAATTTTTGTGATTGCAGTTGCGGTCTTATTATTCTTTAAAGGAAACGCTGAAGCAAATTCACATGGAATGGTTGCACTATCTTTTGTGGTCGGAGCCATTTGTTCAGCTTTGGCTGGGTTCATTGGAATGCGCGTTGCTACTAAAGCAAATGTCAGAACGACACAAGCGGCTAGAACTTCATTAGGTAAAGCCCTTGAAGTTGCTTTTGCCGGTGGATCTGTAATGGGACTTGGAGTTGTAGGTTTAGGAGTTTTGGGATTAAGCAGTTTGTTTATGTTATACCAAATGATGTGGCCTGGATCTGAAAATCTTGAAATGGTATTGAATGTTTTAGCTGGATTCTCTTTAGGAGCCTCTTCAATAGCATTATTTGCACGTGTTGGTGGAGGGATTTATACCAAAGCCGCCGATGTTGGTGCTGACCTTGTTGGAAAGGTTGAAGCAGGTATACCTGAAGATCACCCTCTTAACCCGGCTACCATTGCTGATAATGTAGGAGATAATGTGGGAGACGTTGCTGGTATGGGTGCTGATTTATTCGAGTCTTATGTTGGTTCCATCATAGGTACTATGGTACTAGGAGCCTTTATTTTAACGCCTGAATTTGATGGTTTAGGAGCGGTGTATTTACCATTGGTATTAGCTGCAGTGGGTATTGTCATGTCAATCATAGGAACCTTCTTTGTTAAGGTGAAAGATGGCGGGTCACCTCATAGAGCACTGAATATTGGTGAATTTGGTTCGGCTGGTCTGATGGTCATTGCATCATATTTTATAATAGGTGCTTTTATTCCGGAAAACGTTGAAGGCCTGCCTTTTGGATCATGGGGCGTATTCATTGCGGTAATAGCCGGTTTAATAGCTGGACTATTAGTCGGAAAAGTGACAGAATATTATACAGGAACTGGTTCAAAGCCAGTTAGGTCTATTGTTCGCCAATCAGAAACTGGTTCGGCAACGAATATTATAGCAGGCCTGGGAGTAGGCATGATGTCAACCGCAATTCCTATTATACTTATCGCTGCTGCCATAATTATTTCGCATCATTTTGCCGGATTATACGGTATCGCTATTGCTGCAGTTGGTATGCTTGCCAATACCGGTATTCAACTGGCAGTAGATGCTTATGGACCGATTTCTGATAACGCAGGTGGAATTGCCGAGATGAGTGAATTGCCGAGTGAGGTGCGTCAGCGTACAGATAAGTTGGATGCAGTTGGTAATACAACAGCGGCCATTGGAAAAGGATTTGCCATCGCTTCAGCGGCTCTAACGGCTTTGGCATTGTTTGCAGCCTTTATGAAAACCGCAAACGTAACGGCTATTGATGTATCGCAACCAAAAATTATGGCTGGATTGCTTGTTGGTGGTATGTTGCCATTTGTTTTCTCAGCCTTATCCATGAATGCGGTAGGGCGTGCAGCCATGGCAATGATCGAGGAGGTACGTCGTCAATTCAGGGATATCCCTGAATTGAAAGCAGCACTTGAAGTCATGAGAAAATACGATTCAGATATGTCTAAGGCTTCAGATGCTGATCGTAAGATATTTGATGCTGCCGATGGTGTGGCAGAATATGAAAAATGCGTTGCAATTTCAACTCAGGCTTCCATTAAAGAAATGGTATTTCCTGGTTTGCTGGCGATTGCCGTACCAGTTGGTGTTGGTTTTATCGGTGGTGCTGAAATGCTTGGTGGACTGCTTGCTGGTGTAACTACAGCCGGTGTCCTCATGGCTATTTTCCAATCTAATGCCGGAGGAGCTTGGGATAATGCAAAGAAAATGATTGAAGAAGATGGCCGAAAAGGAACCGATGCTCATAAGGCTGCGGTTGTTGGTGATACAGTTGGTGATCCATTCAAAGATACCTCAGGACCTTCATTGAATATTCTTCTGAAATTGATGTCTGTTGTTGCGCTGGTTATTGCACCTAGTATTGCATTATCTGCCGATTCTGCACAAGCATACGCAGAAGAGATATCTAAGGAGGTTCAGGTTAATATGGAGTCCAATGAGGATGGAACTGTAAAGGCAGTCATAACCACTACCACAACTGAAAATGGTGAAGAGTCCACCGATGAAAAGGTAATCGAAGGCACTGAAGCTGAAGTTAAAGCCCAGATGGAAGATTTAAAATCTGAAGGCATTCATGTTGAGCATGGTGACGGAGAGATGATGACTGAAGGGAAAGAGATCAAAGTTGAGATGGAAAGCAACGAAGATGGAACGGTTAAGGCAACCGTAACAACAACCATGATGAAAGATGGTGAAGAAACTTCAACCACTGAGGTTATCGAAGGCAATGAAGCTGAGGTTAAGTCTAAAATTGAAGCTTTAAAGGGTGAAGAAGGCAAGATGACTAAAACCATGAAAAAAGTCATCAAGGAAGTTGAAGAAGTAGAGAAAAATTAAGCTCTAAATAAAAAAGAAAAAACCTCGCTTATGCGAGGTTTTTTTTGTCTTATTGCCTTATATAATTAAAAGTATCGGTGCGTGTAATATTTATTACAAGTCCGTCATAAGTTGTCTCAGAACTACTCGACGAGATTTTGTATTCAAGTGTGTTCTCTGTCAGCTCTGTAATCACTCCTTGTTTGGTTTCGCCATCAACTTCCAGGTTAAAACTATTGTTGGATCGAATCCAGGTGCCAACATCGTCTACATCAAAATAACCATAATACAAAATCTCATTACCCTCTTGAGTGGTGACAACATGGTCTACAAAATAGGTACCTGCATAGGTATAGCTATTCGGTTCATCGGCAAGGACCATATTCATATCCATGTCCCAGCCTACGCCTACAAATTCTGATTGTGTTACCTCATCATTAAGGATGTCAGTTCTTGAACCAAAGTAAGAGTAACTCTGTAACCTCCAGTTACCAGTAACTTCAAATTCCTGTTGCTCAACAGTAGTTTCATTGTCACTGTCTTGAGAACAGCCTAACACCACGATTAAAGAAAGAGATAAGAATAATCTTCCTAAAATTTTCATTGCTTTTTTTTAATATGTTAGAGGAAGATACAAATTTTTCGGGAAATTTCCCTTTGATGGTTTCAATATGAAGTAAAGGACCTTGGTTTTCCTTTCTAATCAAAAGTCACTTCAATAGAATTCAGATTTCAGAATAAACCGTGGATCTCGGCATCTATCCGGTTGATCACATCCCCCAGGTCTTCTGGATTATCGACAAAATCGACATCGTCTACATCAATTATCAGGAGTTTGCCTTTGTCATAACCATGGATCCAGGCCTCATATCGTTCATTCAGACGACTTAAATAATCGATGCTGATTGAGTTTTCATAATCCCGGCCGCGTTTATGAATTTGATTGACCAGGTTAGGAATACTGCTTCTGAGATAAATTAGGATATCAGGACCCTTGACCAAAGATTCCATGAGTTGAAAGAGCGAGGAGTAATTTTCGAAATCCCAGTTGGTCATCAAGCCCATAGCATGCAGGTTGGGTGCGAAAATATGGGCGTCTTCATAGATGGTTCTGTCCTGTATGACTTTTCTGCCGCTTTTACGAATCTGTAATACTTGCCTGAACCGGCTGTTCAGGAAATAGACCTGCAGGTTAAAACTCCAACGCTCCATCTGATTATAAAAATCATCGAGATACGGATTATCTACCACATCCTCAAGATGAGCTTCCCAGCTATAATGTTTCGCTAATAATTTTGTGAGCGTCGTCTTCCCCGCGCCGATATTACCGGCAATAGCAACATGCATAATTCTATTTCCCTTTTAAATGAAATTGATGAAGAATTTCACCGTCATAAATATACAAGGTTTCATCGGTTAGGAAAAACTGTTTTATTAACAATTCAGGTAGTTCAAGGCTCAAGAACTCGCCATTGATTTCGTTCAGCATCTGTAGTTGGTTCCCCTGCTTTGCAATAATCTTTCCGTTACTTTCTGTGATTTCCGAAAACCCCGGATTGGCTGCCTTTGCAACCAGGTTTCCGAAGTAATTAAAAGTGTATAATGCCTGATCAGTGAGCAAATAACTGTAATTGAAATTACTGCTTAAATCCAGAGCATTGCCTTCCAAAGGCAAGGTGTTTACCCTGGTCCGGTCTGCCATGTAATCATAAAGTTCCAGCTGCTGCGTGTTCTGATTGTAAATCCATATGGTATTGTCGTATCCTGCAGACACTAATGTGCAAAGACGAAATGGGCTCTTTTCATTAAAATTGATAATGGCGATTTCCGCCAAACGATTATCCAGGATAATGGCCGTATTGAAAGCTTCGTAGAACAAGTTTACTTTTAACGGATTGAAGGCGTCGGCGGCAGTTATGTCTCCAAGTTGTATGTTGCTGAAGTTTATTTCTTTCCCCTGGCTCGATTTAATGAATTCCTGCCCTTTTACGTAAAAGAAGGTTCCGAAATTATCGATCTTAACCAGTTGATCGGATTCAAATCGCGATTCACCAATTTTTTCCAGGGTGAATTCAGACTGAGCTGACATGATCCAGCTGACGCTGAATAGCAAAAGAAATATACCGTACTTCATCTAGAGCGAAAAGTACAAAAATCAAGCCAGATATCAGCAAATCAGTTTATATCCAAAGCCCCTTACATTGACGATCTTAACCGATTCGTCTTCTTTTAGCTTTTTCCGAAGTTTTGAAATAAAGACATCCATGCTTCGGGCGGTAAAGAAATCGTCCTGACCCCATAACTTTTTCAGGATTAGGGATCGGTCTAATACTTCGTTGCGATTCTTTATCAAATGAAATAAAAGATGAGCTTCCCGGTGTGTTAATTGAACTTTGTCTCCATTCTTAAATTGGAGCCATTGTTGCTGAAAGTTAAAGGTAAATTCACCGAAGGTGAGTATGGATGAGGTTTTCTGGACCCGGGTTCGATCTAATAAATTATGCATTCTTGCAATGAGTTCCTCCATACTGAACGGTTTCTTCAAATAGTCATTTCCACCGATTGAAAATCCTTCAACCACATCTTCTGTCTGGCTTTTAGCCGTGAGAAAGATAATTGGGACGTGATCATTTTCCAGCCTGATTTCCTTGGCCAGGGTAAAGCCGTCCTTTTTAGGCATCATGACATCAAGAACCATAAGGTCGGGTTTAGTGGATTTAAAGCATTGATACGCCTCAATGCCGTTCCTGCATAAATCAACTATGAAGTCCCGGGTTTCGAGGCTTTCTTTAATGATCTGACCCAAGGCCGGTTCATCTTCCGCTAATAGAATTCTCGATTTTTTCATATCGGCATAGTGATAATGAAGCTTGTGCCGGTTTTGTTTAAATCAATGCTTATTTTTCCACCATGTTTTTCAATAATGGCTTTGGTGTAAAACAGTCCTATTCCAAATCCTTTTACATCATGTGTATTTCCTTTTTGTACCCTGTAAAACTTATCGAAGACCTTATCCTTCTCTGAAGGGTCAAAACCAGCTCCGTTATCATGAATGACGATTGAGTAAGCCTTACCCTGGTTCTTTGTCACAGTAATCGAAATCTCAGAGCCACCATATTTTGCTGCATTGTCGATTATATTGCTAAGGGCATTTTCAAAATGAAAACGGTCTGCTACTATTGCGAATTCGTTATCCGGTTTATTCAAGACAATACTTTTTTCAGGAAAGGAGATCCTGTAATGTTCAGCCAGGGAATCAAACAGTTCCATAAGGTCAAAATTCTCTTTTGAAAGTGCTATTTCGTCACTGTCTAATGTTGCGGTTTCAAGAAGTTTCTCGACCATGGTGTTCAATTTCTTGAGCTGCTCTTCCGACATTTTCAGATAGGATTTTGTTTTTTCCTTGTCCTGAATCACATCAAAATTCTGAATGCTTTCCAGTGCTACTCCAATTGTAGAAATTGGTGTTTTGAATTCATG
>JABDPU010000253.1 GCA_013042625.1 Flavobacteriaceae bacterium
TGACTGTGATGGCACCTTCGATGAAGGCGTGACTACGACTTACTATGCGGATGCGGACAATGACGGCTATGGGGATTCAAGTAGTACGATCCAGGCCTGTTCAGCACCTGCTGGTTATGTAGCGGACAATACTGATTGTGACGATACCAATAATACGGTTTATCCGAATGCACCGGAACTTTGTGATGGACTTGATAACGACTGTGATGGTGACATTGATGAAGATCTCACCTTTACAATCTACTATGCCGATATTGATAATGACGGCTTTGGTGATCCATCAAATAGTGTATCGACTTGTGATGGAATACCAGCGGGTTATGTGGTTGATAATACAGATTGTGATGATTCGAATAACACCATACATCCGGGTGCTACAGAAATAATCGACAATGGTATTGATGAAGATTGTGATGGTGTAGATGAAAGCACTTTAGGTTCAGAAGATTTCAGTCTGAATGACGTAATGATCACACCGAACCCATTCCAGGACAACATCAAAATTTATCTGCCATTACAATTCAATAATTCAGAATTCAGAATAAGATTATTTGATGTGAATGGAAGGTTGGTAATCGACCAAATGCATTCAAGTAAGAATGGTAAGATAGAAGTTAATGCCTTAAATCAAATTGAAGGTGCAGCATATTATATTGAAGTAATGCACTTCGAAACTAAGGCCAGGATTCAAAAGAAACTAATCAAATATTAATTAATAAATTATATATGAAAAGATCCCCTTTGTTTAGCCAAGGGGATCTTTTTTTTATTCCATAATTATAGCGCCTATACCAGCTTCCCAAAGTTTTTTATTCATATTGGGAATGGATTGTTCCATAAATTTAGCAGCTTGTTGTTTCAAACCATTCCATTGTGCATCTAACTCGGTTTTCCGAGACCTGTTCTGATCATTAACTCTTGGAATACTGCTTTCGGATTGATTGATAAGGAAAATGTATTCCGCAGAAAACTTATTCGGAAAATTTTCAACGTCATCATAGGCCTTTGATTTTCGTTGGACCATATCCTCATCCCATTTGGTAAGTTCATCAACTAAAGTCTTGCATTCAGCAGCCAAATCTGATTTGCCCTTTGCTTCCAGTGTTTTTATTACACCCTGGATCTGCTTCTTCGCTTTATATAAACTATTTACCTTATTGTGCATGTCTGTAAGCGTTGCTTCCATCTCCGACATGAAGGCATCATACTCATCGTACTGACCGGGTTTGGTTTCATATTGTGGGTTCTCTTTTATGACGGCCGTAACTGTTTCTGAATCATCACCGGCTTTTAAGGTGAGGGTATAGGTCCCGGGACCGATTCTATGTCCGCGATAATTAGCTTCAATATAAACATCAGGAATTCCAGACATTACTGGGCTGCCAAGATTCCAGACAAAGCGATTTAATCCTTCACCTTTACTCAATGCAGGCTCTGGAGGTGGCCCACCATCCCAGCGTCTGTAATTTTTATTGCGCTTAGACGATATGGTATTAACCAGTTTTCCTGTGGAATTTTTGATTTCAAGAGTAACGTCCTGATCCTTCTCTAATTTGGGAAGATTATAGTAAATAACAAGTCCGTTAGCCGGGTTTACCCCTTCAAAGGAATTCGTTCCATCAAAGGATGGATTATTAATACTTAATTGACTGCCCCAGAAACCATTGATAGTTTCTTCAGGGGTATATAATTTCAATTTTGATGTTTCCCTTTGCTGGTTCAATAATCCCAGGTCATCCAAAACCCAGAAGCCACGGCCTGAGGTTGCAACAACCAAGTCTCCTTTGTGCACCTTGAGATCTGTAATTGGAGTTACAGGAAGGTTCAACTGAAAAGGCTCCCAGTTCTGACCATCATTCCATGAAATATAGATACCGGTTTCAGTTCCGGCATAAAGCAGGCCTTTTTTATCCTGGTCTTCTCTCACCACCCGTGTATATGCTCCATTAGGTATTCCATTATCAATTTTCTTCCAGCTTTTACCATAATCGCTGGTTTTATAAAGTCCGGGTTTATAGTCATTAAACTTGTATCGTGTGGTTGCTATATATGCTGTTCCGGGATCATGAGGAGAGAGATCAATGGCGTTAACCAGGCATTCCTGCAGTCCTTTTGGAGTTACATTTTGCCAGGTCTTTCCATTATCTCTGGTTACATGAACAAGTCCGTCGTCACTTCCTGTCCAGAACACACCTGCTTCCTGAGGAGATTCAATAATATAGGCTATGGTGCCATAATTTTCAGCACCAACGGCTTCATTGGTATATGGCGCACCTCCATTTCCTTGTTTTTCATCGATATCCCTGGTTAGATCAGGAGAAAATTCAGTCCATGATTTACCCATATCTGTCGTTTTCAAAACCTTGTTGGCACAGTGATAGAAGGTTCCAGGTTCATGTTTCGACCATATTATTGGTGCGTTCCAATTAAATAAATATTCCATATCACGTGCTTCTCGCCCTAGCCATTGGTTGGGTTTGGCCATGATATTTGTTCCTGACTTGGATTGCATGTCCTTAACTTCAATATAGCCTAAATACACTCCTCCCATTACATATCTTGGATTGTCCGGGTCAAAGGCCAGGAAGGCGCTCTCACCACCTGCAGAATAGGTCCAATCTTCGCGACCAATACTCCATCTGCCCGTTGACAGACTTGCTATTTTTACAGAGGTATTATCCTGCTGGCCTCCATAAATATTATATGGGAACAAGTTGTCAGTATTGATCCGGTAGATCTGTGCTGTTGACATGTTGTTTTGAGTAGACCAGGATTTTCCTTGGTTAAAGGAGATGGCTGCTCCACCATCATTGGCAATGACCATATTTTTTGAATTATTCGGATTGATCCAAAGATCATGATAATCACCATGTGTCCCCGTAATCCTCTCCCACGTCTTGCCACCATCGATGGAACGAAGTGCCGGGGCACTTAAAACATATACTGTATTCTCATCATTGGGATCCGGAAAGACTTCAATATAATACCAGGCTCTTTGTGTTAACCGGTTATCATCGCTAACACGACTCCAACTTGCTCCGGCATTGTTGGAGACGAATAAACCTCCAAGGTCCTTGTTACTATCGCTTTCGATCAGTGCATAAACCTTGTTGGAATTTGACCGGCATACCGCAATAGCCATCTTACCTAATTCTTTGGGTAGGCCTTTATGAATCTTTTTCCATGTTTCACCACCATCGGTTGATTTATATAAACCGCTTCCTTCACCACCGCTTATAACCACCCAGGGTTTTCTCTGATGATGCCACATGGCTGCATAAATGACCTCAGGGTAATTCATATCCATCGACAATTCAACACCTCCGGTCATGTCGTTGACATAGAGTACTTTTTTCCAGGTTTTTCCGCCATCTGTGGATTTGTAAATGCCTCTTTCTTTTGTGGGCCCGTGTAATGCACCTTGTGCAGCTACCAGAATAATATCCGGATTCGTTGGGTGGATTACGATTCTGGAGATTTGTTGGGTTTCCTTTAAGCCCATATGAGTCCAGGTCTTTCCCGCATCAGTCGATTTGTATACACCGTCGCCATAAGAAGTCATTACCCCTCTTACCGCATGTTCTCCCATTCCAACGAAAACGATATTCGGATTGCTTTCTGAAACAGCAACCGCACCAACAGATCCCGTTTTAAAGAAACCGTCAGATATGTTATTCCATCGTTGTCCGGCATCTTCAGTTTTCCAAAGGCCTCCTCCCGTGGTTCCCATATAATAGGTAAGTTGATCTCCAATAACACCGGAAGCAGATACCGATCGACCACCTCTAAACGGTCCGATATTTCTATACTTCAGTGGCTTGAAATACTGTTGAGCCTCCTGGGCTTGCATTGAGAGAATAATAAATAAAATGGAGCAGAAGGTGGAAAGTCGTTTCATTCGTAAAAATATTAGTTGGTGTTTATCAAATATATGAAATGTACTGTGTAAAGCTAATGCTGCAATTTGATATAATAAGAATTTGTTAAAAGTAAAATCCAGTCGAATTTTTTAGTAATTTTAAGGGGGAAGCGATTTTCTGCTTCCATCCTCGAAAGTTCAACCAAAATATTCATTATGCCATCTTATCAATTAAAAATAAACGGATCATCAAAAACTGTTGATGCCGATAGTGATACCCCTTTAATGTGGGTTTTAAGAGATCAACTTGGTCTTGTTGGTGCTAAATACGGTTGTGGAATAGGGCAGTGCGGAACCTGCACCATCCATATCGATGGTGTGGCAACCAGAAGTTGCTTACTCCTGGTTTCCCAGTCTGTAGGCCTCGATATCGTCACCATAGAAGGTTTGTCGGAAAAGGGTGACCACCCCGTTCAGCAGGCCTGGAAAGAAGTTGATGTCCCTCAATGTGGCTATTGCCAGTCGGGACAAATTAT
Organism: Flavobacteriaceae bacterium; assembly: GCA_013042625.1. GTDB lineage: Bacteria > Bacteroidota > Bacteroidia > Flavobacteriales > Flavobacteriaceae > SHLJ01. The sequence continues at coordinate 4,396 of JABDPU010000253.1, forward strand.
GACTGCAGCGGCATTCCTTGAAAAAAATTCCAAACCATCTACAGATGAAATCAGGAATGCTATGCAAGGTAATATCTGCAGGTGTGCCTCTTATAATAGTATCGAAAAGGCTGTTAAACTGGCCTCTGATAAATTAAGTTAATTGCAAAAGAAGACATCATGAAAACTCAAGATACCTTACAATTTAGCAGACGTTCATTTCTAAGGACTTCAGCACTGGCTGGGGGAGGAATGATCATAGGATTCAACCTGTTCAATGCCTGTAAACCCGATGTGGAACCTTCAATTGATTTGAGTCAGTTGAATTACAATGATTTCAATGCCTTTATAAAAATATCCGATGAAGGCAAGGTTACCATCTTTGCTCCAAACCCTGAAATCGGACAAGGGGTTAAGACTTCTATGCCGATGTTGATTGCCGAAGAATTGGATGTGGCCTGGAAAGATGTGCATGTTGTTCAGGGCGCATTAGACACCAAGAATTATACGCGTCAGGTTGCCGGAGGCAGCCAATCTCTGAGACAGGGATGGGAACCTTTACGTCAAACCGGAGCAACCGCGCGTCAGATGCTGGTAAATGCCGCGGCAGCAAAATGGGGAGTGGATGCTTCAGAATGTAATACGAAGGAAGGCGTAATTACCAATGCTAATGGTGATAAACTCCATTACGGAGAAGTGGTTAATGAGGCGGCCGGACTTGATGTTCCTGAGAATGTAAAATTAAAGGACCCTTCAGACTTTAGTATAATAGGTCAGGATATTTCCAATGTTGATATCGATGAGATCGTTACCGGTAAACCCTTATTTGGATTTGATTATAAACGGGAGGGAATGGTATATGCAGCGGTCTTGCGACCACCTGCGTTTGGTCAGAAACTTGTGGAATTTAATGATAAGAATGCACGAGCCGTTAATGGAGTGAAAGATGTGGTTCGTTTTGAAGATAAGATAGCTGTTATAGCAGAGAATACCTGGGCTGCATTTAAAGGGAAGGATGCTCTTAAGGCTACCTGGACTCAGGATTCTGAAGCCGAAAGTACAGAGTTCCATGATGAGAAACTGATGGGACTGCTTGATGGAAACTCATTTGAAACCTTAAGAAAGGACGGAGATGTTCAAAAAGCGTTTGCCGAAGCCGATAAGGTATTGGAACGCACTTATGAGTCTCCATTCCTACCGCATAATTGCATGGAACCCATGAATTTCTTCGCTCATGTTACCGAAGAAAAGATCGATCTGGTTGGACCTATTCAAACGCCTGCCGGAACAGCTATGGGTATAGCCCGTAAGTTGGGACGTGATGTCTCAGAGGTTTCATTGGAGATGACTCGTATGGGAGGTGGATTCGGAAGACGATTGTATGGCGACTTTGCTTTCGAAGCAGCCGATATTAGCAATCTGACCAAATTACCGGTTCAGGTTGTTTTTTCTCGAGATGATGATATGGCCGCTGGTATTTACAGACCGGCTATCAAATATAGGATTGCAGCCTCAATCAAGGATGGAAAATTAACAGGGTATCACCTGAAAGAAGCAGCCATTAACAGCAATATGTATGGCCTTATCCCGAATTTTTTCCCAGCCGGAGCACTGGAGAATTACCAGGTTGATGTGGCTAATTACAGGAGTAATATTACCACAGGAGCCTGGCGGGCACCTTATACAAATTTCCTGGCATCCTGTGAAAATAGTTTCTTCGATGAGTTGGCGGAATTGATGGAAGTAGACCGAATCAAACTTCATTTGGATCTTCTGGAGAAGGTAAAAGGCACCACAGATGAACGCATTCAATACAGTGCCGAACGCCTTCAGGATGTGATCAAATTAGCTGTGGAAAAATCAAATTGGGGCAAGGCCAAAGACGGAGTCCATCAAGGTTTTTCAGTCTATTATTGTCATAACACGCATGTTGCAGAGGTGGCCGATATTATTATGGATAACGATTTTCCTATTGTGAAAAAAGTCACAGTAGCTGTTGATTGTGGCATTGTTGTCAATCCATTAGGCGCTAAAAACCAAATTGTTGGTGGCGTAATTGACGGGATTGGTCATGCGATGTATGGTGAACTGACATTCAGTGATGGTGAACCTCAATCGACCAATTTCAATACATACCAGTTGATCAGAATGAATCAAACCCCTGAGGTGGATGTGCATTTCGTTAAAAATAATATTGCACCTACGGGATTAGGTGAACCAACTTTACCTCCGGTTGGAGGCGCAGTTGCCAATGCTATTTATTCTGCAACAGGAAAACGAATTAGAAAGCAACCATTTATTAATAATTTAAATCTGAAGGAAGTAATCGGCTGATTACATTACTTCAGGAGAACAATAAAGCCTTTGAAAAAAGGCTTTTCTTAATATGACACATGAATTAAAACAAATGTTCGAGGCCTTTTTGAAGGCTCGCGAGAATAAGTTAAAAGCCGTCATCGCCAGTGTGGTTCATCTCGATGGATCTTCATATCGAAAACCTGGAGTGCGTATGTTGCTGCTGGAAGATGGTAATATGATTGGTGCCGTAAGCGGTGGATGTGTGGAGAAGGATATTCAACGACAAGCTGAATTGGTTTTCAATGAAGGACAACCGCGTATGATGATGTACGACGGAAGGTACAGGCTTGGGTGTGAAGGTATTCTTTATATTCTGCTGGAACCTTTTAAACCTTCGGAAGAATGTATTGCCAGGTTCCAGCTAGGTTTAAAAAACCGTGAAGAATTTCAAATTCGTTCTTATTACCAGACGCAGGAAGGCCCTTCCGACAAATTGGGCAGTATTTTGAGTTTTGGTAACGATTCATTTGAGTTGACCGAAAGGGAAACTAATGAAACGAGATCAGGTCTCCTGACCTTTGATCAAGTTTTTCCACCCTGCTTTAAAATGATGATCTTCGGAGCCGAACACGATGCAGTTGTTCTTTGTCGTTATGCGGCACTCAATGGTTGGGAGGTCAGTGTGATCTCCGGGCCACTCGAATCTAAAACAATTGAGAATTTCCCGGGTGCCAGCTCCTTTCATTCGGTTTCACCAGACCAG
>JABDPU010000258.1 GCA_013042625.1 Flavobacteriaceae bacterium
CTTAACCCTAAGGCATAACGCCCCTGGATAAAGAAGCTGGCATCAACATCTATCTGAATACCGAAAATAACACTGGCATCGACATCATTTACCGTTAGTCTTTGGGTTTCCTGGCCTTCACCCTCGAGTTCAGCCCGAAGATTTATTCCAATTTGCGGGCCAGCCATTAAACTTACATCGTTCACGACTTCCACGGAAGCCATTAAAGGGATATTAAAATAATCGATCTTCCCTCTCAGGGTACGTCCTTCGAGGTCACGTTTATAACCTTGTCCGGAATAAAGCAGTTCAGGCTGCAGAGAAAAATTATCGGATATTTCCCACTTAGCCAGGGCACCAAAATGAATACCGTACCTGCTATCGTAATCGTCATTATTTGTAAGGGTTGATAAATTGACACCGGCTTTAGCGCCAAAAGTAAGATCCTGAGCAACAAGCTCATTTAAGAACATGCTGCTCAGGACCAGCATTAGCATTATTTTCTTCATGACCTTCAGGGTTTTGGTCAAATGTAAGCAAATAATACGTTATCAGTTGCTATTACCGGCTAGGTTAAACAAATAGCCCAATGAAAACTGGAAGACACTGGTTTGGTTAGAAATGCCTGAATCAACATCCCAGATGTCTGTTACACCAATATTATAGCGAGCACCAAAGAATAGTCCACTTGCCATTTTATAGCTGGCACCAACTGCCACGGCAAAATCTGTGCCTTTGAAAAATTCTTTAATATCATCTGTTCCTGAATCCCCGGCACCATCATCATACTCATCTTCTGCGGTAAGCAAGAATCCGATTTGTGGTCCAGCTTCGAGATGTAATCCGTCAGTGACTTCAACTTTTGCCAAAACGGGAACGTTTAGATAATTGAACTTGAATTTTCCGTCATAGCCTTCGCTCTCTTCATATTCTGCACCCTGGGCAGAATATATAACTTCTGGCTGAACGGAAAAGGTTTCAGAGATTCCGAACTCAGCCACGACTCCGAAATGAATTCCAAATTTACTGCTTAAATCATCAGTTTCATCACCTGAAAAGGTAGATAAGTTCACCCCTGCCTTGGGGCCTAATTGGACGCCCTGGGCATTGGATGAAAAACTGAATAAAAGCGCTACTAGAATTAATACTGCTTTTTTCATTATAATTTAATTTAACATGTTAAACCATTTTATAATACAAGGGTGTAATAATCCAAAATGGGAGTTTTAAATGTGTAAAATCAGATAGAATACGAAATTATTAAGGTCAGATTATTAATCCAATGACATCTGTCATAAAGATAAAAAGAAGCCCTGAGGCTTCTTTTTTTACTATTTAATTAAAGACTTCTATTATTCTCCGGAACTGTTTCCTTGAAACAGGTAGCCAATTGAAAACATGAAAACCCCATTCTTGTTTGAAACATCATCGGCTTCAGGTATATCCCAGATATCACTCAGACCGAAAGCATATCTTGCATCAAAATTCAACCCATTAGCAAGGGCATAATTCGCACCTACCACTCCACTGAAATCGGTGCTTTTAAAGAACTCATCAACATCGACTTCTACAGATTCAACTTCAGCTTTGGCAGATACCATAAAGCCAATCTGCGGGCCCGCCTCCAAACTAAAGCCATCAGCAACTTCGTATTGTGCCAAAACAGGAATATTAATATAATCCATTTTGAACGTTCCATCCATACCATCAAATCCAAAATCTGAACCTTCAAAATCGAATCCCTGGGCTGAATAAAGCACTTCTGGTTGTACTGAAAATTTGTCCGAAATTCCAAAATTCACTACACCTCCTGCATGAAAGGCAAAACGACTGCTTAAATCATCAGTCTCATCTCCTGTAATTGTGGCTAAATTAAGTCCGGCCTTAAGACCGTAACCAATATCTTGTGCGTAAACGGTAAAGCCGAATAAAAGCGCCACCAAAATTAAAATTGATTTTTTCATAATTATTTAATTTAACATGTTAAACCAAATCTGGTAGCAAGGATGTGAATGAAAAGAGGAATTTTGGAAGGTAGAACAGTTTAGAATGCAAAATTAAAGTAGTACATATTACCAAACAATGATAACTATCATATAGATAATAAAAGGAGCCGATTGGCTCCCTTTTATTTCTTTTAATCCTTGGATTCTCCCTTAATCGGGGTTATTTTCAGAAAGGCAGCCAGCGATACCTGAATCACGTTATTCTTCCAGCTAACACCAATATCATCCAACTCTGTTCCGTCGGCTAAATTTACGAGTCCGAGATTATAACTCGCACTCAATTTTATATTGTCTGTGATCATATAACCCGCACCAAGGTTTAATCCGAAATCCATGCTTTTGGTATTATCCTTTACGTCTTCTTCAAAGGATTCACCCTCAATGGAAAATTCATCCTTTGCCGATAAGAGTATGCCAAATTGGGGGCCGGCTTCCAGGGTAAAATTGTCGGCTACCTCATACTGCGCTATGACAGGTATATTAAGATAGTCAAGGTCGTAAGAGCCGGAATATTCTGAGTCAGAATAATCAGAACCCTGCCTGGAATAGATCAGTCCGGGTTCAATGGTCCAATTGTCACAAATGCCAAAATTTCCAACCAGACCACCATGAAAATCGGTTTTACCATCGAAACTGTCGGCTTTGTCTCCTCCGATATCTGCCAGGTTAACTCCAAACTTGGCACCTACCATAGTTCTTTGATTTGCGCAGCCCATAAAAATCAGTGACACTGATAACAAAATAAGAATTGACTTTTTCATAATTATATTGGTTTAAATTGATTTAAACAGTAAACCATGAAATAATAAATCAAGCCGGCAATTTGTGCCTTTAAAAGTTACGAAATTTTTAAGAGATCAATGCAAAAAAAAAGGAGCCAATTGGCTCCTTTAACTCTAATTTTATTAATGGGTTCTTAGTTGTCCCCACCACCGCCGAACATCCATCCGACAGAAATAGAGAATACACCATTTTTAACATCTGCGTCTTCATAAACATCTGAAAGACCCAGTGCATACCTTGCCTGAATTAACAGACCAGTTGCCATCTGATACTGAGCACCAAAGGCCGCACCGAAATCAATGCTTTCCGCTTCAGTAGATTCTGTTTCCCCGTTGAATTCAAGGTCATCACCTATGTTGAATCCAAGTTGAGGACCTGCCTGTATGCTAAAACCATCAGCTACCTGGAAGTCGGCCAACACCGGAATGTTGATATAATCCAACTTAAATGTAGCCTCATCGCCTTCAGCATCAACAGTGGCTCCTTGTCCTGAGAAAAGAACCTCAGGTTGAACGGAAAAAGCGTCAGATACAGGAATTTCAACAACAGCACCAAGATTGAAGCTGGTTCTGCTATTCGGATCAAGCTCATCGGCATCGTCTCCGTTTAAATTAGCAAAATTCACACCGGCCTTGGCTCCAAAGTTAACTTGGGCCTGAACACCGGAAAAACAAAATAGTGCTAAAACTGCAACTAATACTAATCTTTTCATAATTTGTAAATTTAGTTTTTGATTAATTGTGGGTCAAAGTAAATGAAAATTATTAACAATTAATAGCATTTAATGTTGAAAAGTCATTTTATTCAACAAAATAAGGTGTTTTAGAGTGTAGTTATATTCTTACAATATGTTAATTAAATAATAATGCCGTTTGAACTGGGAACATGCTTTAGCTGATTATCAGCATTACCTGAAGATTGAAAGAGGTCTGTCCAAGCATACTATTGATAGTTATTCTATGGATATACAAAAGCTTATTGACTTTATCGATCAACATAAAATCTCAACCGGTCCCGTCCATATAGATCAGGAAACCATTCAAACCTTCGTTTATGATTCCGCTAAAAAAGTGGGAGCACGAAGCCAGGCTCGCTTGATTTCCGGATTACGAAGTTTCTTCGATTACCTGATTTTTGAGAATTACCGAAAAGACAATCCGCTTGAACTTATAGAATCCCCTAAAATTGGTCGCAAACTACCGGATGCCTTGTCGGTTTCTGAAATCGATCAAATGATAAGCGCCATAGATCTTTCTCATCCCCAGGGAGAACGCAACAGGGCAATTATCGAGACTTTATATAGTTGCGGATTAAGGGTTAGTGAACTCATCGGATTGAAATTATCAGATCTGTTTTTTGATGAAGGCTTTATCAAGGTGACCGGTAAAGGTAGTAAGCAACGATTCGTGCCAATTGCTGAAAACACCCAACATCTGATCATGCTTTATGTAAATCATGTAAGAACTCAAATTAATGCACAAAAAGATCATGAGGACACTCTGTTCCTCAATAGAAGAGGACGCGGCCTTACGCGTGCAATGATATTTACCATTGTCAGGCAACTGGCGGAGAAAGCCGGAATTAAAAAAACGATTTCACCACATACCTTCAGGCATTCCTTTGCCACTCACCTGCTTGAAAACGGAGCCGATTTAAGGGCCATTCAATTGATGCTGGGCCACGAAAGTATTACAACCACCGAGATCTATATGCACGTTGATAACAGGCACTTGAAAGATATAGTGACCAAATATCATCCGCGGAAATAAAAAAGGCATCCCCACAGGAATGCCTTATCTGATTTATTTTTGTCTACGAACTATTTAGCAATGTTCACCGTACGCGTTTCACGTATAACGGTTACTTTTACTTGTCCGGGATAAGTCATATCAGTTTGAATTTTCTGAGAAATCTCAAAGGAAAGCTGTGCAGACATTTCATCACTTACTTTTTCACTTTCTACGATAACCCTGAGTTCTCTACCTGCCTGTATAGCATAAGCTTTTTTCACGCCGTTAAATCCGAAAGCGATATCTTCAAGATCCTTCAATCTTTGGATATAAGAATCTAAAACTTGTCGCCTTGCTCCTGGCCTGGCGCCTGAAATGGCATCGCAAACCTGAATAACAGGTGATAACAGGAACTTCATTTCAATTTCATCGTGGTGTGCTCCTATAGCGTTGCAAACCTCTTTTTTCTCACCATATTTTTCAGCCCATTGCATTCCCAAAATGGCATGTGGTGTTTCCATGTCGGATTCAGCATCAGGCACTTTTCCAATATCATGAAGCAATCCGGCACGCTTGGCCAGCTTAGGATTCAATCCTAATTCCGCAGACATTATACCGCAAAGTTTTGCCACCTCCCTGGAGTGTTGCAGAAGATTCTGTCCGTAAGACGAACGATACTTCATTCTTCCAACCATTTTAATAAGCTCAGGATGCAGACCATGGATCCCCAGGTCAATAACAGTCCTTTTACCAACTTCTATAATTTCCTGGTCGATCTGCTTACGTGTCTTTTTAACCACCTCCTCAATTCGTGCAGGGTGAATTCTACCGTCTGTAACCAGTTTATGCAATGACAGGCGGGCGATCTCTCTTCTTACCGGATCGAAACATGACAATATAATGGCCTCCGGAGTGTCATCAACAATGATTTCAACTCCAGTTGCTGATTCAATAGCCCTTATATTCCTACCCTCACGACCGATGATCCGACCTTTAAGATCGTCGGACTCTATATTGAATACGGAAACACAATTATCAATTGCCTCCTCGGTTCCAACACGCTGAATGGTGTTGATAATGATCTTTTTCGCTTCTTGCTGAGCGGTGAGTTTAGCCTCCTCCATCTTATCCTGAACATAAGCCATTGCGTCATTCTTAGCTTCGCCTTTAAGTGACTCAACCAGCTGCTCTTTGGCATCTTCTGCAGACAGACCGGAAATAACTTCAAGTTGCCGAACCTGGCTCTTGTGAACTTTTTCAACCTCTTGCTTTCGCTTCTCAAGATATTCAGAACGCTTTTCATAATCCCTAACCTTGTCTTCAAGGGATTGATTTAACTTCTTATTCTTTGAAAGCTCCGATGATATTCGCGATTCTTTGTCTCGAGTGCGTTTTTCCGCCTCTGCTATTTTCTTATCCCGGCTCAGTATAACCTTTTCATGTTCGGCCTTGAGTTCGATGAATTTTTCTTTTGCCTGAAGGATTTTATCCTTCTTTATCGATTCGCCCTCATTCTTCGCATCTTTAATGATAGAACCGGCTTCTTTCTTAGCCGATTTGATCAGTTTAGAAGCATTGCTTTTTTCAATAGATTTAGCAATGATATATCCAATGATCAATCCTACCAACAATGCTCCCGCTCCGATTATTATGGTATTGGTGTCCATGATGTTTAATCTTGATTAATAAAAAAAGCCTACACTAGTTTAGGATTTTGTATAAACTCCTGAAAAACAGGTTTAGGGCTAACAAACTGGTCAAGTATCTGCTCGAAGACAGCTCGCTTTTGCAGCTTAAACTCACCCTTTTTAATACAATAGTGTTGAGTTTATCAAAAAAAAATAACTAATGCAGGCAGTAACCTTATATATTTTAAAGAACTTAAGCACTGTTGTGCTCCTTCAGAAGTTGATCTAATGCAATCAGGCGTTTCTCAACTTCTTCACTTGTATGATCTGTATCAATAACTTTCTGTTCAGCCTGGGAAGCAAATTGTAAAGCGCACATGGCCAAAACATCCTGCTTATCACGAACTGAATAACTTTGCTCAAATTGTTTGATCATGGCTTCTATTTTCTGAGCTGCCTTACGCAATCCTTCTTCCTGGCTCGGATCGATAGTCAGGGGATAAACCCGGTTAGCTATCGAAAGCTTTATTTTAAGCTTCTCAGACATAGTTTATGCCATTATTCTGATAATTGACCGATACAATGATCGATATCCCTAATCAGTGCATTTATTTTAAGCTTAGTTTCTCTTTTATTATCGTCACTGCCAAGTAATGAATTTGCCATCTTAAGCGTATCATACTTCTCCTGCCATTTACTTATGGCTTCATTTTGCTGAAGCATTCGCTCCTGGGTCTCCGCTAATTCACCACTCAGGTCTGCGTTGGTCTGTTTCAAGACCTCCAACTTATGCAATACCTTACTGATTCTGTTTTCTAACGAATCAACAATCGACTCAATAGCGCTCATCTGCAAATTCAATACTTACTTAGACAAATTTAGCATTCCATAATTAGATTAACAATTCTTTTATCAAAAAGTTGGAATAACCTTTGATCAATCTTAAACAATAAACTTAA
>JABDPU010000264.1 GCA_013042625.1 Flavobacteriaceae bacterium
GCCTGATCAATACGACGACTATAAGGAAGAGCACTGCTGTTTTCCATGTGTAAAGAAGCATCATGTCTTCAATATTGATATTGGCTGCAAGTAGAATAAATAGTATAGAAATGAGAAGTACGCTCAGCGATTCCTTGAAATATAATAACTCCTTAATATTTTCAAGCTTCATATTTCCGAGGACCATCCCCATAACAACAACTGCCAACAGCCCGGATTCATGGGCGAAAATCTCAGATTCAACAAAAACCAGTAAAACAACCGATAGAGACACGACGTTCAACAAGTAGTGAGGAATCATTTTTCTGTTTATAACGAATGCCAGTGCGTGCGCGAAAGTAAATCCGAAGGTCGTTCCAAAAAGTATGATCTTACCAAATTCTATCAATGCTGTCTTAGTGAACCCGCTTCCGCCTCCAACGCTGATGAATTCAAAAACCAGGACCGCAACAAGAGCACCGATAGGGTCAATAAGTATACCTTCCCATTTCAAAACGGTAGAAACATCTTTCTTAAGCGGGATATTTCTTAAAATAGGAGTAATTACCGTTGGTCCGGTAACTATGATAAGGCCCGAGAACAAGAAAGACAGCTCCCAGCTCAGTCCAAAAAGATAATGCGCCACTATACCGGCCCCAATAAAGGTTACAGCCGCTCCAACTGTTATAAGCTTAGTAATAACCGGACCTACATTTTGAATTTCACTTCTTTTAAGGGTAAGGCCGCCTTCAAACAGGATGATACTAATTGCAAGCGAAACGAAATAATACAGTCCCTCACCCGGAAACAGTCCTCTTGTTCCGTTCCAGATGGGCTCAATCCATTTTTGTCCGTCATCCGATAAAAACTCTGCCCAGATCGGACCTACAAACAGCCCGATTAAGATCAGAGGGAGGATAGCGGGGATCTTGAAACGCCAAGCCACCCATTGTGCCAGTATCCCCAGAATTATTATGCCTGCTAATTCTACCATAAAATTTTTCGGTTCTAAAGGTAATAAGAATGATTCAATGTGTTGACATTAGGCCATTCTTAAAAAAATGCTACCTTTCCCCTTTCTCGAAAGAACAACAGATTGATATCCCAACCCTTTAAATCAATTGGCATTGGAGCCACCTTTTCTCCTAACCTTAAGGCTAATTTATATGAGGCCTCCCGGCTTTCATTGTTTTTTAACTGTAGGCTGGTCCTGATTCACGTTGGAGATAAAACCACAGAAAAAGTCGAGGGCTTTAATGAAATTCTTCAGCCGTTCCATGAAAAAGGACTTAACTATGAACTGGTTTTTCAGCCCGGGGATCCTGTTGAGGTTATACTTTCGGTTTGTGATTCAAAGCAAATCGAACTTCTGATACTGGGGGCATTAAAAAAGGAGTCGTTTTACAAATATTATGTGGGTTCAATTGCCAGAAGAATAACGAGAAAGGCCAAGTGCTCAGTGCTGCTGCTAATAAACCCGTCCGTCGAAAGAATTCAGTGTAAGCATATCGTTGTCAGTGGTTTAGATGACGCTAAAACGACCAAAGCCATCGAAACTTCCTTCTATATCGGGCAGCAGTTAAACGCTGAGCAGTTAACGATAGTGGAGGAAATCACCGAGCAGGAAATCGCGATTAAGGTCGATGACGACAAATCTTTGCGTATGGCTAATCTCGCCAAAGAACGTATCCGAATACGTGAAACCTCCAGGGTAAAAAAGATCATTGATAAAATTGACGGCGAAATCAGGTCAAACATCAGGGTTAATTCTCAGCCCATTTTTGGGCCTCGTGGATATTCCATCGGGCACTATGCACAGGTCGCCAGAGCCGATTTATTGGTTTTGCCGGCCCAATCAAAATTGTCCTTCTGGGATCGTTTGTTCCCTCATGATGTAGAGCATATTTTAACCGAATTACCAACCGATGTTCTAATTCTCCAATGAGCTCTAAATCTGAAAAAACACAGGGCTTTTTAAAGCATTTGCCAAGGAATATTTTTTCTGGGTTCGTGGTGAGCCTAATCGCTTTACCGTTAGGGCTTGGCCTTGCTATGGCCAGTGAAGCGCCTCCAATTGCAGGGATTATAACAGCTGTTGTTGGTGGTATTGTAGTTTCCTTGTTGGGGGGAAGTTATGTCACTATTACCGGGCCTGGAAATGGTTTGGTTGGTGTATTGCTTGTCGCAATAACAGTCCTCGGACTGGAATCAGCCTACGCGGCTATCATTTGCTCAGGGGCGCTATTGGTAGCTCTGGGCTTTCTAAGAATGGGCAAACTATCTGACTTCTTTCCCTCTTCAGCAATTCAAGGAATGCTTGCTGCAATCGGACTGATCATTCTGGGGAAGCAATTTCATATTATGCTGGGCAACAGGATTCAGCGGGAGACAAGTATCGACTATATTTTGGAGATTCCTTCAACAATTAAAGCTCTTTTTAGTTTAACTGACCCAGGCTTGATTTATGCAGCTGCCATTGGGATTTTAAGCTTGATTATTATGGTGGTCTATCCCAAGCTTAGAAACAAGTACTTACAACTTATCCCTGCGCCAATGTGGATTGTCATCCTGTCAGTTGGGTTTAGTTATTATTTCGAAATAGTGCTGGGGCAGCCAAACCCTATTCACCCTGATTACCTGATTTCAGGAATTCCCGATCCGGCAGAATTATTAACCCAGCTTCCTGTACCTGATTTCGGGCAGGTTTCAACTTTGGCTTTCTGGTCAAGTGTGCTCGCGTTGACTCTTATTGCAAGTATAGAATCCCTGTTAAGTATAAAAGCGATAGATAAATTAGATCCTGAAAAACGAAGGTCTAATACAAATAGGGATTTAAAGGCCCTGGGGCTGGCCACAGTTGGAAGCGGCTTTCTTGGTGGGCTAAATGTGGTTACTGTAATCGCCCGTAGCTCGGTTAATGTTAACCAGGGCGGATCGAATCGGTCTTCCAATTTCTTTCACGCTATTTTTCTAACGCTGTTTATCCTTTTGTTCAGCACGCAGCTGGCCAGGATACCATTACCCGCCTTAATGGCCATTCTTGTATTCACAGGATATAAACTTGCTTCTCCTGATATTGTAAAACATATTTTCAGCATTGGTAAAGAACAGCTGTTGATTTTCTTTGTGACATTGATCATGACCCTTAAAATCGGGCTTATTGTTGGTATACTTTCAGGAGTAGTTACAACCATGTTCATACATATGATTATCAATAAAGGGGTGGGGCTTTTCTTCAGAAACATCTTAAAGCCCAACGTGCTCATGTATCGCGAAACCAGCGGAGAGGGTATTTATTATGTGAGCGTAAAGCATTTTTGCAGTTTCATGAACTATAATAAACTTAAGAGTAAGCTCGAGGCTATAAATGAAGACCAGGATGTGGTGATCGATTTTTCTTTTTGTCAATTTGTAGACCATACAGTAATGGAAAACCTTAATAATTACCAGGACCTGTTTGCTAAGCGGGGCGGGCATTTTGAGGTTATTGGTTTGGATATGCATGGGGCAGATTCAGAACATCCGTTTGCCTTGCGCCGATTGCTTCCTATGCCAAACCTGTTAAGTAATTTTACGCGTCGTCAATCGGCGCTTCAGGAACTCGCAGCGGACTTTGATTTGGCTTATAACCCCGACCGTATCAAAGAGGTTGGTTTCCTTGGGGGATTTCATTTTTTCAGGACTAAACCCATTAACTATATATTTAACCAATTGGTCAATGAAGAGATGGGGTCTGATGTTTTCGACATCGAATTTTCAGAAGGTGCATTTATAGCTAAAGAAGTTATTCGCACTACGATGATGCATATAAAGCTGGAGACTGAGATTCCTACTTTTACCCTCGATCGGGAAGGATTGCTTGAGCGCCTTTATTCCCTCGCCGGATTTCGGGACATCCCGATTGATGAGCACCCTGATTTTTCAAAGCGATTCTACCTGATGGGCGATGACGAAGAGAGCATTCATCAACTATTCGACACAGACTTGATTCATTTCTTTGAAAGCAATCCATATTTTCATGTGGAATCTGATGGGCGGGCTTTGATCGTTTTCGGAAAGGAACGATTGGGCAGCCTGAAGGAAATAAAAGCTCTTCTGGATTTCGGACACAGGCTTAAGCAGGTTATTCAAAATAATGCTAAAGTGCCTTAAGAATGGCCAGCTTTTTCTTATTTTGCAGCCCTTAATTATGCAGCTTTACCCTATACAGGCCGGAAATTTTAAACTTGATGGAGGCGCGATGTTTGGTGTGGTTCCTAAATCGCTATGGCAACGCACGAATCCTGCTGATTCAAGCAATATGATCGATCTTGCTGCACGATGCCTGCTTGTAGAAAATGGCGATCGTTTGATTCTTATTGACAACGGCATGGGAGACAAACAATCTGAAAAGTTTTTTAGCTATTACTTTCTTTGGGGCGATCATTCTTTGGATAAATCATTAAATAATGCCGGGTTTCACCGTGATGATATTACGGATGTATTTCTGACCCATCTTCATTTCGATCATTGTGGTGGAAGCGTTCAGTGGAATGCCAATAAAACGGGATATGAGCCTGCATTTAAAAATGCCCGGTTCTGGAGTAATGAAGATCACTGGAATTGGGCCACAAAACCCAATAAGCGGGAAAGAGCTTCTTTTTTAAAGGAAAACATCCTCCCTATAGAAGAATCAGGGCAATTGAGCTTTATTCCGCTTCCTGATGGCGACACCTTGTTGAACTCGGAACTCGGATTCGATTTGTTTTTTGCAAATGGCCATACCGATAAGCAGATGGTCCCGATGATCAAATACAAGGGTAAGACCATATGCTTTATGGCCGATCTGCTACCAACTGCGGGGCATGTTCCCCTGGCCTATGTGATGGGGTATGACACAAGACCTCTTCTTACTTTGGATGAAAAGGAACGGTTTTTGAACATGGCAGCAGAGCATAATTATTATTTGTTCCTGGAACACGATGCTATTAATGAAATTATAACAGTAAAAAACACTGAAAAAAGCGTTCGTATAAAAGATACTTTTTCCTGTGCTGAAATATTTAATTAAAAACGACTTATGATGAAAGAGCTTAATTTGAAAATGTTGATTGGAATATTTACCCTGACCCTATTAGGGTGTGGAGGAACAGCAGATATTTTATCTACTCCAGTAGAGAATATAGACATGACGCCTTTAAAGGTGTCTGACCTCACTGAGGAAGAAATGAAAAGATGGGGACACCTCGACCTGGTTACCGATACAATTCCCGGAATGAGTGTAGATAAAGCCTATTCCGAAATTATCAAAGGGAAAAAGGGGAAAACCACAGTTGTTGCTATTATTGACTCCGGTATTGATATCGATCATGAAGACCTGGACGGAGTTGTCTGGAAAAATAAGGATGAGGTTCCAAATAATGGTCGTGACGACGACAACAATGGATTTATTGATGATGTTCATGGATGGAATTTCCTGGGGGACTCCTATGATGAGCAGATGGAGTATGTGCGTTTACTGGCAAGCGGTAACACAAGTCATCCCAGATTTGCTGAAGCAAAGGCTGAGTTAGAAAAAGAATATAATGAGGCGCTGAACAATAAAACCAGGTACGAGCAGATCCTTCAACAGATCAAACAAGCTGATGCTGCCGTTGCGGCACATCTGAACAAAAAGGAATACACAAGAGATGATGTATACGCCATTAAAAGCGAAGATCAAACTCTAATGCAACAGGTCAGTATCATCAAGCAAACATATGGCTTTGGTATAGGCTCTATTTCTGAAACCATTACAGAGATTCAGGATGGTGTTGAATATTTTACTGAAAGATTGAACTACCATTTCAACAAGGATTTCCGTGGAAGAAAAAGTGGCGATGATCCCGATGATTTCTCTTCAGTTGTTTATGGAGACAACAATGTAAAACCTAAGAAGGATAGTGAAAGCCATGGAACGCATGTTGCGGGCATAGTTGCTGCAGAAAGAAATAACGGAAAAGGCGTTAATGGTGTGGCTAATAACGTCCAGATCATGTCTATTCGAGCGGTTCCAAATGGCGATGAATACGATAAGGATGTTGCGCTGGCAATCAGATATGCAGCCGACAATGGTGCGCACATCATCAATACGAGCTTCGGAAAATATTATTCACCACACAGCGATAAGGTAAGAGAGGCTATTGTATATGCCGCTTCTAAAGATGTGCTTATAGTAAATGCAGCGGGAAATGAAAGTGATGATGTCGATACGAAAAATGCTTTTCCAAATGACTCCTTTAATAACAGTCCTGAGGTTGCCGATAATTTTATTTCGGTTGGTGCATTAGAACCGAAATATGGCTCTGGTGTAGTAGCCAGCTATTCTAATTATGGTAAAAAGAATGTGGATGTATTTGCTCCGGGTTCTTCAATTTATTCGACCATCCCTGGTGACAAATATAAATCTCAGCCCGGAACATCAATGGCCGCTCCGGCTGTTGCAGGAGTAGCTGCACTTATCAGGTCTCAGTACCCAAAACTTACGGCCAGTCAGGTGAAGCAAATACTTGTCGAATCCGGACTGCCTCTTAATACCAAAGTTGTGGTTGGCGGCGATTCGAATGATGTTCGTGCGTTTGGAGAATTGTCTAAATCAGGAAAAATAGTAAATGCATATAACGCCCTGATCATGGCGTCAAAAATGGCTGCTCAATAATTTAAAATATGAGAAGATTAATCCTTGCCATTGCATTACCAGCAATTTTTATGCTTTCGTGCAAGACCACTAATACTGCGGTGGCTCCTTCTGCAGATAAAAGGGTATTGCAATTTTCTTCAGATGTTCCCGGCTACTGGCAACAGAGGGTAGATTATACGATGGATATTGACATGGATGTCGATAACTATCGCTATAACGGGATACAGAAACTGGTTTACACCAATAATTCTCCCGACACTTTAAATCGGGTGTTTTATCATTTATATTTCAATGCTTTTCAGCCGGGAAGCGAAATGGACGTGAGGTCGAGGACCATTAAAGATCCCGATGGCAGGGTGGCAGACAGAATTTTAAAATTAAAGCCTAGTGAGATTGGTTATATCCATGTCAATTCCCTAAAACAAAACGGTGTTGAGGTTAACCATGAGACCGTTGGAACCATTCTGGAGGTCGATTTAAATTCGCCTATTAAGCCTGGCGAATCGGTCACCTTTGATATGGTATTCGATGCCCAGGTTCCTGTTCAGATCAGACGTTCAGGAAGAAATAACCGCGAAGGTGTAGCCTTATCAATGGCACAGTGGTATCCCAAATTGGCAGAATATGATTTTGAGGGTTGGCATACGAGTCCTTACATAGCGCGTGAATTTTATGGTGTTTGGGGTGATTTTGATGTAACCATACATATCGATAAAAACTACCTGATCGGTGGAACCGGCTATTTACAAAATCCTAACGAAGTAGGACACGGCTACGAAACGGGAAAAGTAGAAAGCCCTGCCGGAGATAAGCTTCGCTGGCATTTTAAGGCACCCAATGTTCATGATTTCACTTGGGCTGCAGACCCGGATTATATCCATGATATGCTTCAGGTTCCCGGAGGGCCAATGCTACATTTTTTCTATCAGGACGATCCTGAAATAATTGATAACTGGAAAAAGCTACAGCCAAAAACCCTTGAATTGATGAACTTCTTTAGCTCCAATATCGGGCCATATCCCTATGATCAATATTCGGTCATTCAGGGTGGTGACGGTGGAATGGAGTACGCTATGTGTACGCTTATAACCGGTGGACGAAATTTTGGCAGCCTTGTTGGTGTGACCTCTCATGAGCTCGCTCATACCTGGTTTCAGTTTGTGCTGGCCACGAATGAGTCGAAGCACGAATGGATGGATGAAGGCTTTGCAAGCTATATATCCTCTCATGCAATGAATAAGATCATGGGGCGAAATCAGAAAAACCCAGCTGCCGGATCATATCGAGGATATTACCGCTTAGCAGCCTCTGGGATTGAACAACCGCAAAGCACACATGCCGATCGATATGAATTCAACTCTGCTTATGGTTCTGCTGCTTATAGTAAAGGATCGGTTTTTCTTGCGCAATTAGGTTATGTGATCGGGCAGGAAAACCTGTCAGAAACCCTGAAGCGGTATTATAGTGAGTGGGGATTTAAACACCCGACTCCAAATGATTTTATACGGGTGGCCGAAAAAGTTTCCGGACTTGAATTGGACTGGTATCTTACCGACTGGACAAAAACAATAAATACAATCGATTATGGCATCAAATCGGTAGAATCTATTGAAGGTGGTGTTGAAGTTACCATGGAGCGAATCGGCTTGATGCCCATGCCGATTGACCTGGTTGTTGAATATTCAGATGGCTCTCAAGATCAAATATATATACCATTAAGAATGATGAGAGGAGAAAAGCCATCGAAGGGGATAAGGACTATTTTATCTGATTGGGCCTGGGCCTATCCGGAGTATAGCTTTAAACTCCCGCGGCCTAAATCTGAAATCAAGAGCATTACCATCGACCCTTTAGGGCTTATGGCTGATGTGAACAGGGCTAATAACTCCTTTGACTAGTTGTGGTTAGTCCTTGATTTGCTGTACCAGGGCAGATCCCGATACATTTCCAGTTTTGTTACCCGCTCCCTGTTGTTGAGTTTCAGATGAGTTTCGTCGGTGAATTTACTCCGGAACCCTAAAAGATGGAAAAACTGATTCGCAAATAACCTTGCGATTTTTAAATCCACCTGAAGTGTTCCGCTCTTTTTGTCCAGCCAGGATACTCCCGGTAAAATTACCAGCAGGCCGTCGGCCTTTCGTTTCCTGAGCATTTCAGACAGCTTAAGAAAAAATGGTGGTATCCGCTTGATGATAAAGAAGCCTTCATTGCCTTTTTTCTGATAAAGCGGCATGAAAATCCTGGCACTATATGGTGCTTTAAGAGTCTCTCCGTTAGATTCGGCCAATAAGGTTCCTTTCTTTACATTTTGAAAACTCTCAAAATTGGGATACATTTTAAAGGTGTCGCCGTTAGAAAGCCTGTGTAAATGGATGATTTCGAAGACCTGGCTTAACCGTCTGGCATAGCGGCGAAGCAATTCAAAGTATTTACCGGTTTCAGGATATTGTTCCTTTTTAATGATTCCGGTATTCACTAGCGTGAGAAAAATGAAGGCTGCTGCATTGGTTATCGCCTCCTTTTTATCGTGTTGGCCGGATTCAAATCCTATGGAAACATAACCCCTCCCATTAATATAGCTTAGCAGCGGACCCGAAAGATGCTCTTCGATACCCAGAACGATTGGTACTGGGTATAAGTCGGAAAATTTTCTATTGATTAAAGCGTCGTTAATTGTGATAAAGGGAAGTGTCTCGCTTGAGGTGGTGTGAAGATCTATGAAATAGTAGGGGGGTTGATTTCTCTTCAGAATCGTTTTTAACAATTCGAAAAGTTCATATTGCTCATGCTCTTCGTCATTTAATACCGTTTTATGTTTTAGCTGTTCAAGTTCTTGATCAGTCCAAATGCGATTGAGGTCTTTATTTATGAAGCGCTGGCTTTTTCTCAGGGCTGCGAGGTTTCCGGCAATGGCATATACCGAACCATTAACGTCCTCAGGATTTATTTGCTCCAGAACCTGTTTTAGTGCAAAAACCCCCGCTGGTTCATTGCCATGTATCCCACCAAAGAAAACAACAGTTGGTCCGTTATTCTTTTCTATTTTTCCAATAAACCGGCTAACTTTTAGGGTAGTATCTAAAGCTTTACTATAAACCTGTACCATGTATTCAGATGTCTTTTGAAGTAATAATACCTATCAATTGATTATCCCGAACTACCGGCAGGCAGTCTGTCTGATGTTTTTTCATTATTTCAGTTACTTTTTTTACAGACACTCCTTGTTTTACTGTGATAAAATCTGTTTGCATAATCTCGCCTACAGAGCTCTGAATTTTATCCTCATCGCCAACCAGGCCTTCAACATCCTTCCAGGTTAGCATGCCAACCATTTCCTTTTTAGTATTAATTACCGGCATATGATGAATGTTTTGCCATTGCATAATTTTTGCCACCAATTCTACACTGTCTCTTTCATCAACCGAGAATAAATCTATGCTCATGATGTGTTCTACTCTTCGGGCAGACTTAAAATTTGAAGGTGTTTCAGGGTCAAGAGTTCGCCACGAAGATACTGGAAAATTCTTTTCCTGTTTTTCATACATATGCGCCGTTAAAATCTGTGCAGCTTCAAAGGGTTTATTGTGTCTTAACAGGTTCCGATAACAGGCTGTCATCCACTCCGAACCGCTAAAGGATTTTACCCTGTTTTCAATAATTGTCATATAGTATTCTGCGTCTTTGGGCGATACTCCAACTTTATATAAGCCCTTGTAAGCCATTGGAAGGAATACATTCAGGATCAAATCGTGGCTGGGAACAATTTTTCCATCCCAAACGAATTGTGTAGACATGCCATACCTTGCTGCGTTAAAGAAATTGGACTTGGCATCCTTAAAATTCATCTTTTGATCGATGTTCTTATATTCTTTAGGCCTGCCTTTCATGACGCCAACCCAAAACATCATGTTGGCGATCTCATCTGCAATGGTCGGCCCTGACGGAATGTAGCGGTTCTCAATCCGTAAATGAGGTTTTCCACCGCCAACACCATAACAGGCCCTGTTCCACCTGTAGACTGTTCCGTTGTGAAGGTTTAAAGCTTTAAGTTGCGGGATTTCACCCTGTTTGAGCATTTCAACACTATCCTTAAAATATTCGGCTGTGACCAGGCTTCTAAACCTTGAAATATTGTCTTTAAAAATATCGCTTACGGTGCCTGTGGTCCAATCGCTTCCAAAACTAACACGAGATTGCTTTTCATTCAGCATAAACGAATTTGCCCTGGTGTCTACGCTCTGTGTGAACAGGGCTATTCGTGTTTCACTCCATAGTTCTTTCCCGAATAACATTGGCGAGTTTGTGCAAACGCTTAATACCGGTCCGGCAACAGCTTGTGCCCAATTATAGCGCTCAACGAACTCATCCGGATTGATCTGAAGATGAATCTGGAAACTGGTATTGCAACCTTCCAGGAGCACAGAATCGTGTAATAAGTTCAATTCGTCAACTCCTTTTATGTGAATTTCGAAATTACCGCGCCTCGACTCTCTTATGGCTTCATTCAGCACAAAATACCGCTGAACATTTGCCATGTTCTCTAGCTTGATGTGGCTTAGCGACAGGGTGGGTAAAATTCCGGTAAGCAAAATTCGGGTGTTGTGTTTTTTTGTGGCTTGTTTAGCTTTTTCCAGAAGGGTGTTGAGCTGGTTTGCAATCTTACTGAAACAGTCTCCCGTCAATTCATAAGGGTCAAGATTAAGTTCCAGGTTAAAGCTTCCTATTTCAGTGGTAAAATGATCGTCATCTATTTCTTCCAGGATTTCGAGTGAATTAAAACTAGGGTTGAATTCATGATCAACAAGGCAAAACTCCTGTTCGGCCCCTACTCGTATTGGTGATTTTTCGATTAAGCCCTCATTAATCATTATGTCAAGAGCCTCTATGTCTCTGACTAATTGATGAATATAATTTGCTTTATCTTTTTTCGATGTGAGTTTAATGACCTTTAAGTCTCCCATAATAAG
>JABDPU010000273.1 GCA_013042625.1 Flavobacteriaceae bacterium
ATATTAGAAACAGCGTTAAAATCTTCAGAATTAAACGGTCTTAGCCTGAGCATGATCTAGCAGTATGAACTTCCCGGTCCACAGCAATCGGTTTCAGCCATGACTTTCTGCTGAACTTCTTCAATACCGCAGGCATCTTTTGCTTTGCAATCGGTTACGTCGGAATGTAGCCGAACAATCAATTCGTCGCCAACCACCTCTGCATTATGCACAACTAGCTGTGCTGTATGAAATGAAGAGTTGCCATATTCAAACTTTACTTGTGCATCTGGGTCAAAGGATTTAAGGTTTCCCACTTTCTTTAAAATGCCCAGAGCTTTGAAGGCAGACATGGTTCCTTCTTTATCTATATCAACAGGACTCTCCCACAATTGGATAATAGTTTCATGCCATTGATCGGTGCCGCTTCCGCAATCAACCGAATCTATGGAAACATGTTTAACTTCGGTAATATGAAAATTAGAACGCACAAGCCGCCCCGGACTGTATTCAAATTGTAATGTTTTAGTATTGTTCTTTTCTAGAAGATCGAATAATTCTGAGGTTTTCATTGTAATCTGATTTGAATTAGCAACAGTTTAACTTAGTCTGTTTAAAAAATGAGTTTAACTTTTTCTGAAAATAATTAAAGCGTTCAATATTGAGGCAATAGCAAATGCTTTTGCCTTCAAAGCTTCCTTTAAGAAGGCCTGCTTCATTGATCACCTTTAAATGTTGTGATATAGTGGGTTGTGCGAGACCGATCTCGTCAACCAGATCGTTACAGATGCAAGCCTCCTGCCTGCTTATATAATTCAGTATAGCAACCCGGGCCGGATGAGCAAACACCTTGGCCATAGCAGCGATTTCATTGATTTCATCATTATAAATATGCAATTTCGATGAACCCATTATTTAACTGAATTAATTATTAATGACATACAAATATACAGAAATAATGTATTATTGCAATATTACGATATTATATTTCTATAAAAACTGGAAACCTCACCAGAATCCAGTCTTTACTTATTTTTTATAAAGATTTAAACCAATCCTGGAAAAACTGTCCGATCACGGGAGATTCACTTTTATTTCCTCCAATGGCGCCAACCAGGCTAACCACCCATAAAATGAACAGCGCTATTACTGCAAACCATCCAATTATAGGAATAAATGACAGGATAAATGCACTAAGCATTAGTCCGAGAACTTGTCGGATGTAAAACGAAGCAAACTCATTCTTATCATTACTATTCATGATCAGGGCTATCACCCACCCTATAATTGTTAAATGAGCAATAATAGCTACGTTCTTACCATCGCTGAAAACCTCCTTGGCTTCTTCAGCAAATTCCTGTGCTTTTTCTTTGGCTTCACCAGCAAATTCGGTAGCCTTTTCTTTGGCCTCCTGGGCAATCTCTTCCGCCTTATCAGCTGCTTTTTTTGCGCCTTCCTTGGCGTCACCTAACATATCGTTAAGGTCGTCACGCAAATCTTTATTCTCTTCAGACATGATGTTGTTTTTAGGTTAGAATATTAAAATTACTAAAAAATCGCCTTTATAAAAAGGCAGAATCCACAGGCTCCCAAAGTTCAATCTTATTTCCTTCAGGATCTAAAATCCAGCCGAACTTTCCGTAGTCGTATTCCTCCATCTTTCCCACTACAGTTACTCCCTCTTCTTTCAAAGCCTTTAGAAGATCTTCCAGGTTCTCTACTCTGAAATTCATCATGAACTGTTTTTCACTGGGTGAAAAATAGCTGGTGTCTTCTTTAAACGGCGACCATTGGGTAGAACAATCTTTTCCTTCCTTGTCCTTCCACCAAAAGGTGCATCCGTAATCGTCAACTGGCAGTCCCAAATGGGTGCCGTACCATTTCTTAAGTGCTTTAGGATCTTTTGTTCGGAAAAAGAATCCGCCAAGTCCGGTAACTCGTTTTTTCATGAATTCAATAGATTAGTATGTGAGATAGATTATTTGTTACAGATGAAACCACAGATCATCTTTTGACATTGGATTCATATATGTCTATCCATTTATCAACGCTTATTTTCGAGCTGAGTTCTCCGATCAGATCGTAAGGTATCTCCTCAATTTTTTTTAATCGAATACAGCTTTTACCCAAATCCAATTTCCTGCTGCAGTGCTTGGGATACTCTGAAGTGAACCAGTCCATCAGATCCTTGCTGGCATAGATTCCCATATGGTAAACCGCTATAAAA
Source organism: Flavobacteriaceae bacterium (assembly GCA_013042625.1). Lineage (GTDB taxonomy): Bacteria > Bacteroidota > Bacteroidia > Flavobacteriales > Flavobacteriaceae > SHLJ01. Next base: position 2,207 of record JABDPU010000273.1, read on the forward strand.
TTTTTCTGGGAGGCGATACTCATAAACGGCAAAGGCAATTTTGGATCACAATGATAACCCCCCGGATAAATACTATGTGGCACGACCCAGCCAATCATGCCATAACTAATGGTCTCTTCATAAC
>JABDPU010000276.1 GCA_013042625.1 Flavobacteriaceae bacterium
AACTACGTCAAAAAATGGGGCAGGCAGCAACCGATGTTGCCCGCTCATGCAATTATCGGGGTGCTGGGACAGTTGAATTTCTCCTGGATGCCGATCATAATTTTTATTTCCTGGAAATGAATACCCGTTTGCAGGTGGAACATCCGGTAAGCGAATTGATCACCGGTGTTGATTTGGTTGAATTGCAGATTAAAGTTGCCCGGGGAGAGAAATTATCGATTAAGCAGGAGGATCTTTCAATCGATGGACATGCCCTGGAACTTAGGGTTTATGCCGAAGACCCTCAAAACGACTTTCTACCAAGTGTTGGCCGGCTTGATCGATATAAGATTCCTGAAGGAAAGGGCATTCGGGTGGATGACGGATTTGAAGAAGGCATGGATGTACCGATCTATTACGATCCTATGCTCTCCAAACTGATCACCTATGGAAGGAACCGTAGTGAGGCCATTGATTTGATGATCAAAGCAATAGATGATTATCACATCGAAGGTGTTGAAACAACCTTGCCATTTGGGAAATTCGTTTGTCAACATGAGGCCTTTCGCTCGGGTAATTTCGACACTCACTTTGTTCAGAGCTATTATTCGAAAGAAAAACTTCAACAGATGGAGTCTGGCGACCGTCGACTGGCAGCTTTAATCGGACTCTATGCCTATTTAGAAGATCGTAAAAAATTAAGAATTCCAAACTGAATTTGAGATGAAGGATAAGATCAAAAGCCTTGAAGAAAAACTCGCTCAGGCCTATGTAGGAGGAGGAGAAGCTCGTATCAAAAAACAACATGACCAGAATAAACTGACCGCCCGTGAGCGGGTGGAATATTTCCTGGATGAGGGCACCTTTGAAGAGATCGGGGCCCTGGTCACCCATCGTACCAAAGAATTTGGTATGGATGAGAAAAAAATATATGGCGATGGAGTTGTTACCGGCTATGGTACAGTGAATGGCCGCCTGGTCTACATTTTTGCCCAGGATTTTACTGTGTTCGGCGGTTCGCTTTCAGAAACTCATGCCGAAAAGATTTGCAAGGTCATGGAGCTTGCAGTTAAAATCGGTGCGCCTTTAATCGGACTGAATGATTCCGGTGGTGCCCGGATACAGGAAGGTGTGCGATCACTGGGTGGTTATGCTGATATTTTCTATAGAAATGTTCAGACCTCAGGTGTAATACCCCAGATCTCAGCTATAATGGGACCCTGTGCCGGAGGAGCTGTCTATTCACCGGCAATGACCGATTTTACATTTATGGTAGACCAAACCAGTTATATGTTTGTAACCGGTCCTAATGTGGTCAAAACTGTAACCAATGAGACTGTCAGCAGTGAGGAACTGGGAGGTGCATCCACCCATTCATCTAAATCGGGAGTAGCACATAGAACATCACAAAATGATGTGGCCTGCCTGGAAGATATAAAAACACTACTCTCCTATTTACCTCAAAACAATGCTCAGCTTCCACCCCAACTGACATACAAGCTGGAAGATGAAATACGAGAAGAATTAAAGACTATCATTCCCGATAATCCAAATACGCCATATGATATGCATGAAGTGATCACGGGGCTTATCGACGGAGATTCATTCTTTGAGATTCATAAAGATTTCGCTCCAAATATAATTGTGGGCTTTGCAAGAATTGGTGGACAATCTATCGGGATTGTGGCCAATCAACCCATGCATCTGGCGGGAGTATTAGATGTAAATAGTTCAAAAAAAGGAGCACGCTTCGTGAGATTCTGTGATTGTTTTAATATTCCGCTGTTGGTATTGGAAGATGTTCCCGGTTTTCTTCCTGGAACAGACCAGGAATGGAATGGAATCATCGTCAATGGCGCAAAATTGTTATATGCCTTCTGTGAAGCTACTGTTCCAAGAGTGACGGTTATTACAAGGAAAGCTTATGGAGGAGCCTATGATGTGATGAACTCTAAACATATTGGTGCCGACATGAATTATGCCTGGCCTTCGGCTGAAATTGCGGTTATGGGTGCAAAGGGCGCAGCAGAGATTATTTTCAAAAAAGAAATAAAGAAAGCCGATGAACCGGAAGCGGTTTGGAAGGAAAAAGAAGCACAGTATGCCGAATTATTTGCGAATCCTTACAGCGCTTCAGAGCGCGGATTCGTTGATGAGATCATTCTCCCGGAAAATACAAGGCGAAAACTGATTAAGGCCTTTAGCATGTTACATGGAAAACGGGCAGAACAACCCAAACGAAAGCATGGGAATATTCCTCTATAAGTGAGGTGTTATAGAATTAAGAAAATCACTGATGTCTTCGGTGCCTTTCTTTGTAAAGCCCGGTAAATGCGAATGCTCAGGATAGACTGAATGGGTTGCGTTCGGGAATGAAGGCAACATCATCTTTCCATACCAAACAGGCGTCCACGGATCGAATTCACCTGATAAAATAAGCGTAGGACCCTCATAATTACCTTTGGGCCATTCCCACTGATCATAAATGGACTTCACCGGCCAGTATTTCATGGTTTCAAAGGACACATCGTTGGCAGCATATCCCGTCATCCATTCAACTTTTCTCATATTTTGCTCAATACTGAGTTCATTTTCCTCCGGTAACTCCTCACCTATCCAAACCGAATATCTCATCCCCTTCGCCTGCCTGGTTTTACCCAGGTAATAACCCATATTCTCTTTCATATCTTCATAATCCCCCGCTATGATCTTTTCTATAGCAGGAATGGTGTTTTTGAGACCGTCATGACTGCTCATAGCATTGATTGGTAAATCGATTATCTCGTTCCTGGTATAAAAAATGGTTGAAGAATCTATGGTAACCTCGAAGACCGAATCCTTAATCTGCATTAAATAATTTTTCCAGTCGTTATAAAGGGAAGCTCTTCCATCAAAATGATTAATTAGCCTGACAAGTGTGCTATCGATATTTTGGTAGACCTCCTCGTCGTGATCGGACTGATGCGGTAATGGAGAATCCAAAATCAATGCTTTTACTTTCTGCGGATACTTTTGCGCATAGGTTGCCATAAGATTACAACTATACGACATCCCATATAGGATCAATTGGTCCAATTTCAAGAGTCGTCTAAGATCTTCAATATCTTCTACGCTCTCTAAGGTGTTATAGCCATTAAGGTCAATGCCCTGTAATATGAATTTATCGTAGCATGATTTGGTGGCAACCCTTTTCAAACTATCCAGTGATTTCCCAAACAAACCATTTTTTAATCCCATTATTCTTAAGGAGTCAATTTCCGGACACATCAGTGAGGGATTAGCGCGCATAGTACCACGCTGTTCCATGACGAGCAGATCTCTCGTCTTTCCCCATGAAGCATAAACCGACCCATTGGCCATATGCAGCGAAC
>JABDPU010000278.1 GCA_013042625.1 Flavobacteriaceae bacterium
GAATGCAAAACAGGCTCCCGGAATCGGTAAAAATCAATTATGCTGAAGGATACCAGGAGCGCTATGCGCCGAAGAAAGAATCAATATTTGGTGAGGTTACTCAGGAACGAGTAGAAACCATAGATGATTTAGATCCTGATTCACTGGAAGAGGCTTTAAATGCTGCCCGGAATTCTGATGTGGCAGTCATATTCGCTGGATCAAACCGTGATTTTGAGACAGAGGCTTCAGACAGGGCCGACCTCGAATTGCCATTCGGGCAGTTAGAGTTGATAGAAAAGGTTTTGGAAGTAAATCCGAATACTATTGTGGTCATGATTGCCGGCGCTCCCTTTGACATCAATAGGGTTAAGGAAAAGTCTTCAGCTTTAGTGTGGAGTTGGTTCAACGGCTCTGAAGGAGGAAATGCCCTGGCAGATGTTCTTTTGGGCAATATCAATCCATCGGGGAAATTGCCATGGACCATGCCTAAAGACCTAAACGATTCGCCAGCCCATGCTACCAACAGTTTCCCGGGAGATGAAACTGTGAAGTACGAGGAAGGAATTTTAGTGGGCTATCGCTGGTTCGACACCAAAAATGTTGAACCTACATATCCTTTCGGTTACGGACTATCGTATACGACCTTCGATATTAATAATGTTCAAGCTGATAAATCGACTTATTCAGCGGATGACACAATTGTTATTTCTGTCGATCTGATAAACACAGGAAGTATGGATGGCAAAGAAGTTATACAGGTCTATTCATCCATAAATGATTCAAAAGTGGAAAGGGCAGTGCAGGAATTAAAAGGCTTTGCAAAAGCAATGGTAGCTTCCGGAGAAACAAAGACGATTTCTATTGAGGTCCCGGTTAGGGAGTTGGCTTACTATAATGTGGAGAAAAAGGCCTGGGTAGTAGAACCCGGTTCTTATGTTCTTGGAATTGGAAATTCCTCCAGGAATATTTCAGAGAAAATCAGCATTATGGTAAAATGATGATTTGAAATTTTTTCCTTTGGAATGATTCTTTGTCCGGTTTGATTATTTAGAGTTGATTTTAAGTTGCATAACCTTTTCAAAGTCAACCAGGTCACTTGATTTGTAAATTTTGAAAACGCATGGTTTTGAATTGCCCACGTTTTTTTCATTTGATATGTTCTGTTTAGTGACATCAGAAATATCCAGGGTAAGGATTTCATCTACTAATCTTAAAGGAATATAAATAGCGGCCTGGAAATATCCTTCCCATGCCGACATCCATACTATTGTTTTTTTCTTCTTCTGAACCTTACATAACCAGGCCTTGCCGTCCTTATAGTATCGCCATTCATGGGTCAGCTCATTTTTTGTGAAGAGATCGAGGATTTCAACATAGGCATCATAGGCCTGACCCAGGACTGAACTTAGCACATTATCATCGGGAAAAATATTTTCATCTCTTAGTTTAAGATCGTTACTGGTACCCATATTGCGATTGGAATTTTTTCCAGTTTCTGCTAAAAAAATTATTCATTTAAATAATCGTCAATTTTATTAAGACAGGATTCCACATCTTTAATCGAGTTCTTATAGCCGCTCAGAAAATTAAGCCTACCACCTATAGCTTCTACTATTAAGGTTTCAAATTCCGGATCATTGATCACAAAGTTATAGTTGTTTGGAATACCGAGCTTTCTTACAAATTTCTTCCTCAGGTCAATTGAATCTATTTTCTCAGCAAAAACTGTTTTAAAATGACTCTGATAATATGGAAAAAGAAGCCGGGCTGCATTGCGCCTGGTTTCTACTTTGTCTAGAATTCTTTTGAAATCTGATTCATAAATATCCGTGATAATTTCTTTCAGACTATCTGATTTAATCAGTTCCATCTTCCCTGATTTTAAAGTTTCATAGGTTGAGGTTTTGGGGAAGAAATAATTGAATCCAACACAATTATAAAAGTCCTCATACATTGAATCCACAACTTCGGGTTTATTCTGGATATAAGAATATACATCCAGAGTTGATTGATAAATGTATTGATACGACTTAAGATCATATCGCAACTCCTTGAGGTTAGTGATCAACTCAGATTTCAGGCTTTTAAGGATCACCGTCTCTCTTTTAGAACTTATCCGCTCCTGGTTCCAGTTATTGACACTGAGTGCAATCAAAATACCCACCACTACCAGGAGAATCTCTCCGATGGCATATTTTATGTAATTCGCAGTTTTTCCTGTACTCATTAGGTTATATCGTATTTTTCTAAAGAATTTAATCATTTATCAATGTGCTTTAACCCACCCCTTTGTCCCCTCCCAGGAGGGGATTTAGGGGCGGGTTTTGTATGACGGAAGAATTTAATCATATTTAATCTTTTGTCAGGTCGAGCGGAGTCGAGACCTATTTTTCCTGATTCCTTGAATGCGATTCATTTCTGCATTGAGCCAGAAGTTTTAACAAATCAAAATCGCCATTAGCTAAGGCTATTTTCTTTTTCCCGCTCCAATTTTTTATTTTCTTTTCAAAATAGATCGCCTGATCAACATCATTGAATTCTTGCTGAAAAATCAGTTTGAGCGGTCTTCTTTTGTAAGTAAAACATGATTTATTCAAACCTTTTTGATGCTCTTCCATACGTCTTGAAAGGTTATTTGTTATTCCTGTGTAGGTCAAACTATCTGAGCAGAGTAGAATATAGACATAATATTGTTTCATTGGTAATTGTAATAATTATTTAGGTCTCGACTCCGCTCGACCTGACATAGTGCTTTTATTTTCTTAACGTGGTTGAGGTCTCGACTCCGCTCGACCTGACATTCTCCGACCGAGTTTATCTTGAGCGAAGTCGAAAGGCTCGACCTGACATTCTCCGACTGAGTTTATCTTGAGCGAAGTCGAAAGGCTCGACCTGACATTGAATTCTAAAATTTCAATTCGTGAATTTCTCCACCATCCGAGTAAAGAATCCGCAAACGCATAATTTTCAGATCTATGATCAGTTCTGCTATTTCTGAGCCATTTTCCCATCTTATATGCAGAATATGATCAACCGACTCTTTAAGTGAAAATTCTCCGTAAAATGCCGGATGATCATTCCTGAATCTGATCAATTCAAAAAGATGTTTAATCAGCGGTCGCTCAATTTGCTGGTCTATCTCTTGTATTGTATAGTAATGCCGATTGATATCCCGGCCTACATTGGTCTTAGCCAGTAATTCCATATCATTTTCCCCTGCAAACAATCCGACAAAATATACCTGTGGAATTCCCGGAACGAAAAACTGAATGGCGCGTGCTATCAAATAAGCCTGATCATCTCTGCCTAAGGCATCGAAATAGGTGCAATTAACCTGATAGAGATCTAAATTAGAAGCCGCCTCTCCGGTTGCTTTTCGGCTGTTTCCATTACTATTCTCGTGTATCTGATCCACAATATTATTGAGTATGCTGTCTTCTATCAATCCGGCTTTTCCATTTTCAGAACCTACATCCACAATGCCAATCCCATCATGTGTATCAAGTACAGTGATGGCATTCCTGGGGCTGACTTCCAGCCATTTCTTTAAACTCCTGGTGTTTTTATTGAATAAGGTATCCAGTACCAGAACAGGAAGGGCAAAATCATAGACATAGTCAGTGCGCTTCGCAATTTCGATCTGAGTTTTGTAGTAGGAATGGATTTCAACCAGGATCTCTATGCCTCTTGATCTTGCTTTTTCAGATAATTCATCAATGAATTCAAATGTTTCTTCAATCATAAAACAGGAAGTGCCAGGTTTCTTTATGGCATAACCTGCAGCATCCAGCCTTATCATGGTAATTCCTGCTTTCTGAAAAATATCTAATATGCCTGCCAGATACTGTTCTCCCGTTTTACTTTTTACATCGATATCTATCTGATTACTCGTAAAAGTGGTCCATATCAATTTATTGGAACCATCTGCCAGTTTGAATTTGGTAAATGGCAAACTGGGACGCGGACGATAGATAGCAAGAATTTCCGCTTCAGTTGCACCATTTGGAAAGACGGTATCAAAACTCAGGAACATCGAGGCAAACTCTGAATGGCTTCCTTTCTGAAGGTAATCCTGAAACTGCTCCGACTGAGCCGAGACATGGTTTACGATAAGATCAGCCATGACATCAACGTCCTGGCTTAATGATTTCAAATCATACCAATCACCAAGCCTGGGATCGACCTTTTGATGATTGATAGGATCAAATCCTGCATCTTCACCGTCAATAGGGTAGTAGAAAGGTAAAATATGAACACCTCCAAAAAGATCTTTCAGTTGATTGCGCATCAGGAGCTTAAGATCCTTGAGGGTTTTACAGCCCAGGCGATCGACATAGGTGATTAGCTGAACTTTATTTTTCATTTGATATTTCCGATTTCAAACACAAATCGATATTGGTGAAGGTTTAACCACATTGAAAGGTAATTAATTTTCTGATAAAATTAATCAAGAAGCTATGGTCGATAATATATTTTTAGTCTTCTAATACACCCCGACTAATCGATGAAGTTTTGGTTTAAGCAGCTTGAATCCATTAAGTAAGCCTTCCGATAATCGGTCGACCTCTTTTTGGGTGAGGGACGTTGCGAACATACAGGCTCCGGTGTTTATCATGATAATGTTTTCCTTAAGGAACATATAATCAAGTAGTTCATTTATCAAACCCTTTTTCTCTTTGGTTTGATAAGCTTCCCTGTAGCTTTTAGGTTTATTCTTTTGTAAATGCAGCCTGAACATGGAACCTGCTCCTACAATTGAGATGGGCACATCCGCTATTTTTATAGCTTCTTCAATTTGATGAATCGCCGTATTCGTCAGGGCATTTAATTTCAAAACAGCCTCCTGGTCAAATAATTCCATGGCCACCCGTCCGGCTGTTGTAGAAACCGGATTAGCTGAAAACGTTCCGGAGTGTGGATGTCTGAGTATTCTACCACGAGGATCAAGGACTTCCATTATATCTGCTCTACCTGCTAATGCACCTATTGGGAATCCGCCGCCAATCATTTTACCCATTGCGGTCAAGTCTGGTTTGACGCTGAAACTATCCTGTTTACCGCCATAGTTAACCCTATAGGTAACCACTTCATCAAATACCATAAGTGCATCATTGGCACGAGTCCAGTTATAGATGGCCCTTATAAACTCTTCTGTGGCAGGGAAAAGGCCCACGCGATGGGGGACTGGATCAATCAGTACACAGGCGATTTCATCGGCATATTCGTTCAGGATGTTTAAGGTTCTTTCAATGTCGTTAAAGGGATAAATAATTACATCGTCCAGCACTCCCTGAGGTGTTCCATCAACCACCCGGTTCGAATTTGGTTTATCGATGCTTCCCCAATTCTCAGGATTCGAAGTTTGGCTCACTTCAGCATAATCATAAGTACCATGATAAGCGCCTTCCGCCTTAGCTATTTTAGGTTTTTTAGTATAAACCCGGGATGTTTTGAGCATGGTCATGACGGCTTCCGTTCCGGAGTTCACGAAGCGCATCCTTTCAAAGGTACCTGAACGAGCAATCATGTGTTCAGCAAATTTGACTTCAGCCTCAGTACCTAAAGTGAATGCCGTTCCCTTCTTTAATTGATCGGTTACAGCTTCTGTGATTGCAGGATGTGAATGCCCATGAATTAAAGATGCCATGTTATTGGCAAAATCTATACGTTCAACACCCTCGATGTCGGTGATATAGCTTCCTTTGGCGGTTGCTACATAGTAAGGATGTGGCTTTCTGAAAATTGTATTTCGACTAACACCACCTGTAAGTACATTACAAGCGCGTTCATAGACGGCCTCATTTGTTTTGCTGATTGCTTTCATGGTGGAGGTTTGAGAATTACAGTTAAATGATTTTTAGTCTATCCTTTCGCCTATTGCTTTAATTCGGCTCCGGTTTGCTCCTGTAGGTAGTTAAAACTCACATCAGGAGCCATTTCTCTCACGTACAGACCTTCTTCTTTTACATCGATAATTGCCAGGTTTGTATAGATACGTTCTACTACTTCTTTTCCGGTAAGTGGAAAAGTACACTCTTGAACAATTTTATGATAACCGTGTTTTGTGACATGCTGGGTGATCACAAAAATTCTTTTAACCCCGGCAACCAAATCCATGGCACCACCAACAGCAGGTATGGCATCTTTCGCTCCTGTAGACCAATTGGCCAAATCACCGCGTTCAGATACTTGCATGGCCCCTAGAACACAGATATCTATATGTCCGCCCCGGATCATTGTAAAACTATCAGCATGGTGAAAATAGGCCGATCCGGGAATTGCAGTTATGTACTTTTTCCCGGCATTTACCAGTTCACGATCTCCTTTTCCTTCTTCGGGAACAGGGCCCATTCCCAGCAATCCGTTCTCGGTCTGGTAGATGAGTTCTCTGCCTTCGGGAACAAAATCGGCTACCATTTCTGGGATACCAATTCCCAGGTTGACATAAGATCCATCAGGAATATCTAAAGCGACTTTTTGAGCCATTTCAGCGCGACTCCAACCAATTTTTATATCTGTTTTGATCATGGGTAGCTCATATTTTGTTCAACTAACTGCGATTCATGAAGAGGATTGGCAACTTCAACAACTTTCTGCACAAAAATTCCCGGTGTAATAACCGTTTCCGGATCAATTTGTCCGGGCTCAACGATTCTTTTCGACTGAACTATTGCCATTTCAGAAGCCGTGCACATTATTGGGCCAAAGTTCCTTGCTGTAGCATGGTAAAGCAAATTGCCATATCTGTCTGCCGTTTCAGCCTTGACAAGGGCAAAATCTGCTTTCAGGCCATACTCAAGAACATATTCCTTGTCATTAAAAACTCTTGATTCTTTTCCAATAGAAAGAGGCGTATTGACAGATGCTGGCGTATAAAACGCAGGAATACCGGCACCTCCGGCCCTGATTCGTTCTGCCAGCGTACCTTGAGGAACTAATTCCAACTCAATTAAACCTGCATTGTATAATTCAGGAAAAACCTTTGAATTCGCAGTCCGTGGAAATGAGCAAATAGTCTTAGCAACCTGCTTGTTTTCAATGAGGGCAGCCAGTCCTACATGTCCGCTTCCGGTATTATTACTTATTACGGTCAGATTCTTAGCCCCTTGATCGATCAGGGCGTGAATAAGCTCGATAGGACTTCCGGCCTCACCAAATCCTCCGATCATAACAGTAGCACCATCATGAATTTCGGCAACGGCTTCAGCAGGAGAATTGATAATCTTGTTTATCATAATTGTCTTTTTTAATTGAGGTAAATCCAACTCAAGACTATTGTTTCAGCGATACGTCATATTTATGCTGAAGGTCTTCTTCTATTCTTGATAATTCATCTTTATAGAAATATTCTCCTCCACCAAATGGTTTAAGTTTCTCAATGGTATTTTCCTTTTCGTCATATTCAGCCAGGTACACCTTGTCAAGCCAATCCATATTCCGGGCTTCATTAAATTTCAAGGCAAAGGCCTTTCTGCGACCAAAATTAACAGTACCCATCAACGAGGTCTTTCCTGCTGAGGAGGTCATTGTAATATACCTGGAAGGCCTGCCAATAGATGGCAGACTCCGATACACTTTGCTAAATATTTTATCCATATCGGCTAATGGAGCAGTAAAATAATCATGCTCTCCGGTTGGCCGGGCACAATAAATGGAGTGGAAGTTGATACCAAGCATCATTAGTATATGACCTAAATCTATCCAGTTCTTAGCAGATTTATCGATATCAACCTTACCATTATCATCCATGAATAAGCTAATATGATTCATCATTGGGCTCTGGCTCCTGATATTGATGTGATGTGCTCTCAATCGGCGAATTGCTGCCAGGGTATTCACATTCAGGAATTCTTTAGGGGTCGAAAAGTGTGCCATCCAGATGACCTGTATACCATGATCAATTAGTTTATTGAACAATCCCAAAACATCATCATATTTTTGACTAAGAACAACACTGGGTTCGTATGTTAATGCCCTTGATGCTATTCTGATGTTCCTGATATGCATAAGTTCGGGATCTTCCATGATTGGATTCAGGTATTCGTATAACCTGTTGTATGGCATATATCCTGCGTCTCCTCCTGTAATAAGGATATCCGTAACCTCCTTATGCTTCCTGAGATATTCATGAACCTGTTCCACATCATCCTGGATAAACATATCTTCATCACCACGGACCTGTGCATGACGGAAACAATATGTGCAATAGGCAAAGCAACCCTGGGTTGTTTTATCGAAAAGCAGGAATACCTGGGGATACTTATGCTGTCCGCCATCCACGGCTTCAAATTCCCCTTCTTCTGAATAAAATGAAGGGCGGTTTAATATTTGTTTACCGTCATGTGGATTGGTTTGATCTCTATATGCCACAACCATTTTCATGCGCTCTCCATCATCTTCAATTCGGCTGTATTCCTCAACAACTTTCTCATCGATCATATCAGGTTGGGGAAAAACCAATTGAAAAACAGGATCTTTCTGATAATTTTTCCAGTCTATTGTATTCAGAATATGCTTTGTAGCCAGGAAGGCATAAACCTCAACAAAGAGTTCACGTTCTTTAATATGGCTTAACTCAATGCCATTTTGGCCAAGGATCTCACATATTTTCCTAAAACCGCTTAGCCCTGAGTATTTATTCTTGCCCTTGCTGAAAATCAAATCCGATTTTCTTTTAAATAAAGAGTGCTGCGGAAAGCTGTTATGAAGTCGCGTGATTAATGAAACTGGAAGAAGGTTCTCTTCTTTAATTATTCGCCTGGAATCTTCACTTAAATCATGGTGATCCATCAATGCTTCAATTTCAGAAGATTTAAAGCTAACCATATTGTTATTCAATAGGTTAGGAGGTGGGTTTATTATTGTGCTCATGGTGTCTTTATTAATAGCATGAACATATATAATCCCAATAAGATGTCCAATGATTTATGTCATGTCCAAAGTAATATTTTGAATGTCAAAATTGTTTTTAAAAATGGAGGAAGAGCAGTTATTATCATTCGGGTTTATTTAATTAATTCTATTATAAAAAAAACCGTACCTTGTATACAGTCAGAAAATTATACTGACTTATTACTTCCTGAGAAATTAATGTAATCAACGGTGATTATTTATAGAGCTGTTGGTTAGGTTGTCCTGAATTCCCGTTTTCTGTTTTACTTCTGTTATTACTGTTCCTTTCTACATACATTTTAACTACTGATAAACAGTATTAATTCAACCAAAAACAATCATTATGAAGACTATTAACAAACTTCCTTTTAAGGTGGTTATTAAGTTTATCTTTTTAACTGTCCTATCATTGAGTATCTCCTGTAGTTCTGATAAG
>JABDPU010000279.1 GCA_013042625.1 Flavobacteriaceae bacterium
TCTTTTGAATGGAATTGACTATGGCATTTACCTGCGTATTTGAAGTACCTTCGCAAATGATGAAATAGTCACAGACTGTATTGTCAATGCCTCTCAGATCAAGTATATTTATGTTTTGCCCCTTAACATCTTCTATCCCACTTAATATCACTGCTATTAATTGGTCAGTCGTACTATTTCCTTTCGTCATTAAAAAGCTTTAATTTGTACAAAGTTATTGTTTTTTTAACTCTCATTAACCATCACTTTCTTAAGAAAATGATAAATTAAATCTGGAGTTTTCTATGCATTTGATCAAACTTAATGCCATTGGTTCTACCAATTCATATTTGCGTCAATTATGCACCCAAAAGGTCTTGAAGGATTTCACCGTTGTCATGGCCAGACATCAAACCGATGGTCGGGGTCAAAGGGGAACCAACTGGAATAGTCAAAAAGGAAAAAACCTTACATGCAGCGTATATAAAGTGATTCAGGATGTTAACCCGGATCAGTCCTTTACGATTAGTATGGTAACATCACTGGCTATTGTCAGAACCCTTCAAAGATTTAATATTCCTAAACTGCAAGTGAAGTGGCCTAACGACATTTTGTCAGAGGATAAGAAGATTTGTGGAATATTAATAGAGAATCTTATTAAAAATGGCAGGCTGGACGCTTCGATTATTGGTATTGGTGTCAATGTTAACCAAGTGATATTCAGTAAATTGCCGAAGGCATCTTCCCTCAAAGTCATTACAGGCCAAGTCTATGATCAGGATGAGTTGTTGAAGTTTGTTATAGATGACTTGAGATCATCTTTTGAAATGTTGTTCTCTGAAGGGGCTTCCTCTATTAAAACTTCTTATGAAAATCTGATATTCAGAAAGGATAAACCGTCTACCTTCAAGGATACTGAGGGAAATTTATTTCCTGGTTATATTCAGGGCGTATCAGATTATGGACGACTTCAGGTACTTACAGAAGATGATATTCTCAGAGAATTTGATTTGAAAGAAATCGAGTTACTGTACTAAATGGCATTTTGGATATTTCCAGAAAGGGTCTCAATAAATTTTGAAATCGGACCTTTGATCATCATGGCCATCATCGGGTTGAAATCTCCGTCAAAAACCAGCTCCACCTCAGATTGATTATCACCAAGAGCCCTGATATTTCCAGTAAGAGAGAAGTCAATCTTACCTCCTGCGGCTCCGAGAACAATTTTATTTGGCGCGTCAACAGATTTTTTAGCCAGGGTTATTTCAGGCATACCCTTTAGCGCAAAAATAAAAGTGTCTTCTCCAATAACTTCAAATTTCTGTATGCTTTCAGGCATTAATTTTTCAAAATTGTTAACCTCACCAAGAAAGTCGAAGACCTCCTGTTGTGATTTTTCAATTACCGTTTTGGGTGAACTTAATGTCATAAATTGTTTTTACACCATTATCAAATAACGTTCCATTCGGCTGGATTAGCATTCCATTCTGCCAAAGTTTCCTGTTCTGTTGAGTTGATATACTGGGTCTCTGCCGCCTGTTCCAATAAGCTCGGATAATTACTCAAAGTGAACAGCTCTAATTCAGCTTCAGAGAAATTCGATTTCGATATATCGAAGTCATAGGTGAAAATAGCGATCATGCCTTTAACCTTTAATCCGGCTTCACGAAGCGCCTGAACTGCATTCAAGCTACTCTTACCCGTACTGATCAGGTCCTCAACAACCACAACATTCTGACCTTCGCTGGCAAAGCCTTCAATTTGATTCTGACGACCATGTTTTTTCGGTTCCGGACGAACATATATAAATGGCAGGTTCATACTTTCAGCTACGAGGGCTCCAATTCCAATCGCTCCTGTCGCCACTCCGGCAATTACATCTGGTTTGCCATAATGAGTTGTAATGTGATTCGCCATCTTCTCCCTGATATAGTTTCTAACCATAGGGTAGGACAGGACAATCCTGTTATCGCAGTAAATTGGTGATTTCCAGCCGGAAGCCCATGTAAATGGTTCTTTCGGACTTAGCTTTATCGCATTGATCTGCAAAAGCAGTTCTGCGGTTTTATGCGCTATGTTTTTGTCGATGATCATGGCCGCAAAACTACTAAAAAATGCTATTTTTACCTCACTAAAAACTCCTTTTATAGGCTGATGATTCAAATCTTTGTTGGTGATAAACCTATTATCCTAACCACAGTTGTGGAACGAGAGACTAACTTTAAAAATTACCTTTTAGATACTGTTAATATAGGAAAGATTTTAAAGGAGATAAAAACGAAGGAGATCGCTGCAATTCGCCTGATCGATTCCGAAGAGGAAGATATGCTGAAGAAATTTCTTAAACTCCTTCCAAATGTCATCGCAGCAGGAGGGAAGGTCTTCAACAGTAATGGAAAAATATTGTTCATCTATCGCAATAATAAATGGGATCTTCCGAAGGGAAAAGCAGAAAGCAGGGAAACCATTGATAAGACTGCAATTCGAGAGGTGGAGGAAGAAACCGGGGTCAGTGGATTGTCAATAGTCAAACCTCTTGAAATGACCTATCATATCTTTAAGAGAAATGGTAAGCATAAAATAAAAATAACCTATTGGTTTGAAATGCAGACTGATTTTAACGGTCAACTGTTTCCTCAGGAAAAGGAAGGAATTACCAAGGTCGAGTGGTTAAATGACGACCAGGTAAAAGTGGCCCTCGCCAATTCTTACGCCAACATCAAACTTCTGGTTAATTGATGCATTATTGCGAATAAAACTCCGATTCGTCAACAATTAATGCAGTGAGTTCAACCTGATGCTCATCAGGATCCCTGAGATATATAGAATGAAAATAGGTGTGATCCTGGAATTCAAAAGGAATATCTAAATGATTGAAATGTTCCTGGGCTTTCAGGAATTCTGAATGATCAACATTGAAGGCAAAATGGTCTAGTTTGATATGTTTTGATAACTGATCTAATTCAGCATCATTTAAATTTGCCGGAAAAAGGGCAACTCCTGTTTTACCGCTGAGTAAGAAAACCGGAAATTCACCCCAGGCTTCAAAACGATAAGGTTTTAAACCGAGCACTTTTTGATACCAGTTAGCTGATTTTTCCATATCGGAAACTCTAATGGCAACATGATCAAGGAAGTTAATTTTAAATGCGCACACTGGCGGGTACTAATTTAGTGTAATCTCCATTGTTTTGAATAACCTCTCTAACAATAGATGAAGATATGTAAGAGGTGCTTGCCGATGTCAAGAGGAAAACGGTTTCTATCGGTGCCAGGTCACGGTTGGTATGTGCAATGGCCTTTTCAAATTCGAAATCAGCGGGATTTCTTAATCCTCTGAGAATAAAATCAGCATCAACATCTTTACAAAAGTCTACTGTCAGTCCCTTATAGGTCATCACCCTCACCTGAACATCATCTTTAAAAGCCTCTTCTATAAACCGCTTTCTTTGTTCAACACTGAACATATAGGTCTTCTTCGAATTTTCCCCAATGGCTACAATGATTTCATCGAAGAGCGGAATACCTCTTTTGATGATATCGTAATGTCCCAGGGTAATCGGATCAAAAGATCCGGGAAAGATGGCGCGTTTCATCCGTTTATATTATCGATTGACAAGGATAAAAGTACGCAATTATTTAAGAGCTTCGGAAATTGCATTATCGAATAGTTCCTCAAGTGAAATTCCTGCCGCAACAGCCTGCTGAGGTAAAATGCTTTCCTTGGTGAGGCCCGGAACCGTATTGATCTCTAACAGATGAGGTTCTCCGTCTTTAAAGATAAACTCACTTCTTGTAAAGCCGGTCATTCTTAAAACATGATACATTCTTGAAGCAACTTCACTCACCTTTATTTTCATCTCTTCGGAAATACGGGCCGGAGTAATTTCCTGGGATTCACCCAGGTATTTGGCCTTGTAATCAAAAAAATCATTATCACTGACGATTTCAGTAATGGGTAGCACTCTGACTTCTCCTTTATAGGTTATAACTCCAACCGAAACTTCAGTACCATCCAGGAATTCTTCAATAATGATCTCATCATCTTCTTTATAGGCATGATCGATTGCGGCCTTCAAACCCGATTTTTCGTAAACCTTCGAGATTCCAAAACTGCTTCCGGCTTTATTAGCTTTCACAAAACAGGGCAGGCCAACAGTTTCAATTATTGCTTGTTCATCGATTCTATCTCCATGGTTGAGATAATAACTTTTTGCCATTTTAAAACCATAGGGTTTAAGAACACTCAGGCAATCTCTTTTATTAAAAGTAAGTGCCGCCTGGTACATGCCACAACTGGTATGCGGAATATTCAGTAATTCCAGATAAGACTGGATATAACCGTCCTCACCGGGAGAACCATGAATAGCATTAAACACACAATCAAATGTGATTTTTAAGCTATTAACTACACATGAGAAATCATTTCGATCAATTGAATATTCCTGGCCATGATCATCTACATAAGCCCATTTATCCCTGAAGATATGAATGCGGTATGGATCATATTTATCCCGGTTCAGTGTTTCATATACTACATTTCCACTTTTGATGGAGATTTCGAATTCACTAGAATAACCGCCCATGACGACAGCGATCTTTAATTTCATAAATCCAGGATTAATGCGTTATAAATGTATAATTTATTTCATCTAACGAAAAACTTTTTCCTATTATTGGGCGTATATAAAAGGAATGCCAAATCTAAAATTCCGACAAATCTAAAATTGTTTAGATTTGTGGCATATTTTTCAGTTGCATGAGTATAGTAAAATTCCTAGCCAGTAAGGTGTTTTTCAAGCAATTAGCTTTAGCTGTTGTGGCTGTAGCAGTTTTCAGCTTCTTGATGTTGAAATGGTTGAAAATTTCGACAAATCATGGGCAATTTATAGAAGTGCCTGAACTTAAGGGTAAGACTCTTGAAGTTGTTGAAATAGAATTAGACGACAAAGATTTAAATATGGTGGTTCAGGATTCAGCAAATTATAATCCGAATTATCCACGATATTCTGTCATCGACCAGTTGCCACCAGCCGGTTCGCTGGTAAAGGAAAACAGGAAAATCTATCTTACCCTGAATCCTTCCGGATATAGAAAGGTTGCGGTTCCACCTGTTATAAGACGAACTATCAGGCAAGCCAGGCCAACCCTTGAGGCTCTTGGTTTCGAGATCGGTGAAATCACATATGCCGATGATATCGGTAAAGACGAAGTCCTGGCTTTAAGGCATAAGGGCAACCGGATCACACCTGGATCCATGTTGCCAAAAACTTCTAAAATCGATCTCATTCTGGGGAATGGGAAAAGGCCCGGCGGTCAATAATCATGAAGGAAGAGGAACAAGATGAGCTCAACCAGGAAGAATCTGAACTGTATGAGCATTATCATTTCATAGCCGATAAAGGACAACAACCCCTGAGGGTTGATAAATTCCTTATGAATTTTATTGAAAACGCCACCCGGAATAAAATTCAGGCAGCAGCTAAAGCCGGAAGTATTTTTGTCAATGGCAAAGCCGTGAAATCTAATTATCGGGTTAAGGCATTTGATGAGGTCAAGATTTTACTGGCTCATCCGCCTTACGAATTCCTTCTTGTTCCCGAAGACATTCCAATAGACATTGTTTACGAAGATGATGACCTGCTCGTTGTGAACAAAGAGGCAGGTATGGTGGTACATCCAGGCCACGGAAATTATAGCGGTACCCTGATCAACGCTCTAACATATCATTTCGAAAACCTTCCCAAGAACTCCAATGAACGTCCAGGATTGGTGCATAGAATAGATAAGGATACAAGCGGACTCCTGGTGGTGGCTAAAACGGAGCACGCTATGACTCATCTGGCCAAACAGTTCTTTGATAAGACCAGTGAACGGGAATACGTAGCACTGGTTTGGGGAGACCTGGAGGAAGATGAAGGTACGATTGAAGGAAATATTGGAAGAAATCCGAAAAATCGACTTCAGAATATAGTCTATGTAGGTGACGATGCCGAAAAGGGTAAACCAGCAATTACTCATTTCAAGGTCATTGAGCGTTTGGGTTATGTTACCCTGGTGAGCTGTAAACTGGAAACCGGCCGAACCCACCAGATCCGGGTTCATATGAAATATATAGGCCACACCTTATTCAACGATGCTCGATACGGTGGTGATGCGATTTTGAAAGGAACCACTTTTACCAAATACAAACAATTTGTCGAGAATTGCTTTAAGGTTTTACCCAGGCAAGGTCTACATGCAAGAACCCTGGGGTTCGAGCACCCACGAACAGCTGATTGGATGTCCTTTGAATCCGATCTCCCTGAAGATATGAAAGCATGTATTGAAAAATGGCGCGGATATGCTAAGCATCAGTTGTAGTAATACTCAAATCCATATTTCCTGATATCAAACTCCCCGTCTGTAATACGCATTATCTGTGATGGATAGCCGAAATCATCATACTCATAATCATAAGAAATATTGCTTGTTGAGCCATCTGCATTGGTTATGATTCGTGAAGACACATTGTTGGGTGAGAATCTTGAAATATTCTCAATAAAGGATTCCGATTCAGGATGTGACATAAACCATGCTGGCATCCATCCGGGTTGATCAGAATCGTATAAAGGATTGATCCCCTGATCGAAAATCTGGCTTATCCGTCGGTTGAAAACCATCTCCTGAATAAACGGATCATAAGAGTATTGTTCCTGAAGAACTATATTATCGAAGTCATCATATTCCAAATTGTATTGATGACGTAGTTGCCCGCCTCCGTCATAAGACCTGACCTCAGTCAATTGTTCATATTCCGGATCTGAAAATCCGAAGAATATAGTGGAATGATAGATATCATCGATAAACCGGAGAACCTGGATTTCAGATGTGGAATAGATAAACTCCAGAAGGACTTCCGACTGGTTAATTAGGGTAGTCTGGTATTCTAATCGTTCATTCTCATAGTAGAATTCCTCAATATAATTCTGAGGTCCGGAATGCTCTATGTTGATGACTTGACCATTATTGTTATACTGAAATGAACGAAAAATATCCTGGTCAGTAATATCGGAATACCTTAGAGGTCTTCCGCGGCTGTCAAAGGTTATCCTGAAATCAGAACCGGGGAAATTCGGTTTTTCAACCAAAATAGACCTGATCTTGCGATTTTCCTGTTCAGCCGGTCCTGTAACAACCGGATCTGTTGAACATGCCTGAAAAAGCATGGAGACTAATAACAATACAAAGGTGACATTTTTCATGGTCGACAATGTCTATGTTTATTGGATGCGCAAGTTATCGAAAGGTTGCGTTCAAGATGTCGATATAGACTTGATTTATGTTGTATAAATAAAAAGTGTCTATAAACAAA